>NZ_JBHUYG010000118.1:0-11917 GCF_042668795.1 Pedococcus sp. NPDC057267
TGCGCGCCCTGCGCACGCGGCATACCGCTGTCCGGGGGCAGCTCAGGCCTGAGGCGGTCGCCTCGCCTGCGGCAGCGGCGTCTCGCCCCGGGCGAGCATCTCGACGAACCGGCGGATCCTGCGGGCCCGGGTGTCCGCGCGCCGGGCCTCCCCGACGTGGAAGACGACGGCGTGCCGGTTCGTGGGCGTCAGGACGTCCCAGGTCGCCCGCGCCGCAGGCGACGCCTCGAGGGCGGTTCGCAGGTCGTCCGGCACCTCCACCGCGGTGGCGCCGCCGTAGGCGCGGTGCCACCGGCCGTCCGCCCTGGCCCGCTCCACCTCCGCCAGGCCGGCAGGCTCCATGCGACCCTCGGCGAGCAGCCGCTCGACGGCGCCCACGTTGCGCGCGGACCACGGGCTGCGGGCTCGCCGGGGTGTGAACCGGACGAGGTGGGTCGCGTCGTCGCGCTTCCTCAGGCCACCGTCGACCCAGCCCTGGCACAGCGCCTCGTCGAGCGCCTCCCGGTAGACCAGCCGCGTCGGACCGGCGGCCCCCGGCCGGCACAGCACGAGCCACACCCCGCAGGGGGTCGTGCCGTGGTGGTCGGCGAGCCAGCCACGCCACGCGGCCGCGTCCGCGACCAGCAGCTCCGGGGGCTCGCCCATGGCACGATCCTCACCGTCGCAGGGCGGCGTCGTCCAGCGCGTGGTTGCGTCTCGGCACGCGTACCGACCCGAGGCGGGGACCGGGCCCCTCGTTAGGATCCCGCCGTGTCGTGGTCGGTGTGGTTCGCCCTCGTGGGGGCGGCGGTGCTCATCTCGCTCACCCCCGGGGCGGGCGCCATCAACACCATGACGAACTCGATCGGCGTGGGCTGGACCCGGTCGATCTGGGGCATCCTCGGCCAGCAGCTCGCCCTGCTCGTGCACATCGCCGTGGTGGCCGCGGGGGTGGGTGTGCTGGTGGCGGAGTCGCACGTGCTCTTCGAGGTGATCCGGTACGCCGGTGCCGCCTATCTGGTCTACCTGGGTATCCGCCAGCTGCTCGCCCGGCCGGAGGCGGTCGACCCGGAGGCGCCCGTGGTGGGCATGACCGCGTGGCAGATGTTCCGTCAGGGGGTGCTGGTCAACCTCACCAACCCCAAGGCCGTCGTGTTCTTCCTGGCGTTCACGCCCCAGTTCATCCGGCCGTCGCGGCCGGTGCTGCCGCAGTACGGCGTGCTCGCGGCGACCGTGGTGGTCGTCGACGTGCTGGTGATGTGGTTCGTCTTCGCGGTGGCCGCCCGCGGGCTGCGCCGGATGACGCGCACCCCGTCGGGGCAGCGCAGGCTCAACCGGATCTTCGGCGGCCTGTTCGTCGGCGTCGGCGTGCTGCTGGCCTCCGTCCACTGAGGCTCAGCGGGGCAGGGTCAGGACCTCGACGCCGTCGTCGGTGACGGCCACCGTGTGCTCGCTGTGCGCGGTGAGGCAACCCGTGGCGCTGCGCAGCGTCCACCCGTCGTCGTCGGTCACCAGCCGGTCCGTGTCGGCCATGACCCAGGGCTCGATCGCGAGCAGCAGGCCGGGTCGGAGGGTGTAGCCGCGGCCCGACCGGCCGGCGTTCGCCACGTGCGGGTCCTGGTGCATCGTCGACCCCACACCGTGCCCGCCGAACTGGGTGTTGACGCGGTACCCCGCGCCCGTGAGCACCTCGCCGATGGCGTGGGAGAGGTCGCCGACCCGGGCGCCCGGGCGCACCGTCGCGATGGCGGCGGACAGCGCCTGCTCGGTCGCGGCGATGAGGTCCAGCGCCCCGTCCGGGCGCCGGTCGCCGACGACGAAGCTGATCGCGGAGTCGGCGACCACGCCGCCCAGCGAGACTGTCAGGTCGAGGCTGAGCAGGTCGCCGTCGGCGAGGACGCGGTCGTGCGGCAGCCCGTGCAGGACCGCGTCGTTAACCGAGGTGCAGATGTGGTGGCCGAACGGTCCCCGCCCGAACGACGGCTCGTAGTCCACGTAGCAGGACAGCGCGCCGGCAGCCTCGATGCGCTCGCGCGCCCACCCGTCGACGTCGAGCAGGTTCGTCCCGACCGTGGTGCGGGCCCTGAGGTCCTGCAGGATGTCGGCCACGAGCGCGCCGGTCTCCCGGGCCCGCGCGACCTCGGACGGAGTCAGGATCTCGATCACGCTGCACCCTTTCACGACGAGGCGCGGTCCACGAGTCGCGGGGCACGTCCCGTCGGGACCCGCGTCGCCCGTGACGCCGGCGCGCCCGTCCCGCGGTGGGGCTAGGTCTCGTCCAGCGCCCGGTAGACCCGCATGCTGCTGCCGGTCACCTCGACCGGCCCGGGCGGCAGGGGCGGCCCCGGCTCCCCGGGGGCCTCGTCGGCCGAGTCCCAGAGCAGCTCGTATGCCGTGAGGCCGGGTGGGGAGGGCAGCGTCACCTTGCCGTCCGCCGCCTCGCCGTGCAGGACGACGAGCAGCGAGCGCTGCCCCAACCACGCCCCGCCGAGGTACATCGACAGCGTGCGGGTGCCGGGGTCCTCCCATCGGCTGCTGTCCATGGGGAGGCCGTCGACGTCGAACCACGCCAGGTCGGTGGACCGGTCCTCGTTGACCTCACGTCCCGTGAAGAAGGTGCGCTGGCGCAGCACGGGGTGCTCGGCGCGCAGCCGGGTGAGGAACCCCGTCGTGCGCAGCAGGTCGCGCTGCCACGGCTGGAGCTGCCAGTCGACCCACGAGATCTCGTTGTCCTGGCAGTAGGGGTTGTTGTTGCCGCCCTGCGTACGACCGAGCTCGTCGCCGGCCCCCAGCATCGGCACACCCGTCGCCAGCAGGGTCGTGGCGAGCAGGTTGCGCATCGAGCGCCGCCGCACCACCTCGACGGCGGACAGCTCCGCGGTGGCCGCGCCGGACTCGGCATACCCCTCGATGCCGTGGTTCCACGAGCGGTTGCCGTCGCTGCCGTCGCGGTTCCCCTCTCCGTTGGGGCCGTTGTGCTTGGCGTTGTAGCGGGTCAGGTCGGCGACGGTGAAGCCGTCGTGCGCGGCGACGTAGTTGACGGAGGCGACGGGGCCGCGGTCGCGCGCGCCGAACAGGTCCTGGGAGCCGGCCAGGCGGGTCCCCAGCTCGCGCACCCCGTGGCCGGCGTCGTGCCCGGAGGCCTGGCCGCCGACGTCCTGCAGCCAGAAGGTGCGGACCGTGTCGCGGAAGCGGTCGTTCCACTCCGAGAACGGTGGCGGGAACTGGCCGGTGCGCCAGCCGTGGATCCCCACGTCCCACGGCTCGGCGATGAGCTTGACCCGGGACAGGACCGGGTCGGTGCGCAGTGCCACGAGGAAGGGGTGGTCGGGGTCGTAGTCGTCGGTGCGCCCGCGACCGAGCGCGACCGCGAGGTCGAACCGGAAGCCGTCCACGTGGCACTCCTGCACCCAGTACCGCAGCGAGTCCAGCACCATCCTGCAGACCATGGCGTGCCGCAGGTCGAGGGTGTTCCCGCAGCCGGTGACGTCGATGTCCTGCCCGCGCTCGTCGAGCCGGTAGTAGGCGCGGTTGTCCAGCCCGCGCCACGACAGCGAGGCACCGGTGCGGGAGGACTGCTCGGCGGTGTGGTTGTAGACGACGTCGAGGATCACCTCGATGCCCTCGGCGTGCAGCAGCCGCACCATGCCCTTGAACTCGTCGAGGGCGCCCTGCGGGTCGGCGGTGGAGGCGTACGCGGCGTGCGGCGCGAAGAAGCCCAGGGTGTTGTAGCCCCAGTGGTTGACCAGCCCGCGGCGGGCGACGTCGGGCTCGGTGGTGAACGCCTGCACGGGGAGCAGCTCCACGGCGGTGACGCCCACCTCCTTGAGGTGGGCGACGACGGACGGGTGGCACAGGCCGGCATACGTGCCGCGCAGGTGCTCCGGGACCTCGGGGTGCAGCCGGGTCATCGACTTCACGTGCGCCTCGTAGACGACGGAGTCGGCGAGGGGCACGTGCGGGGGCCGGTCGCCGCCCCAGTCGAAGCGGTCCTCGACCACGACGCACCGCGGCACGGCGCCTGCGCTGTCGAGCCGGGAGCGGATGACGTCGTCGCCGCGCAGGAGGTCGTCGACCTGGTGGCCGAACACCCTCGGGTCCCACGTCACGTCGCCCTCGACCGCACGGGCGTAGGGGTCGAGCAGCAGCTTCGCCGGGTTGTAGCGCAGGCCCTCGGCGGGCCGCCACGGGCCGTCGGCGCGCAGGGCGTAGCGCTGCCCGGGGCCGACTCCCGGGAGGAAGCCGAACCAGATGCCGTGGGTGCGCTGGGTCAGCGGGATCCGGCGCTCGGTGCTGCCGTCGGTGTCGCCCTCGTCGAAGAGGCACACCTCCACGGACTCGGCGTGACCGGCGTAGACGGCGAAGTCCGCGCCACCGTCGAGGAGGGTCATCCCGAGGGTGGGAGGAAGGTCACGCGTGAGCGTGGCAGGCGCCATGGCCCTCAGCCTAGGCACTGGTTACGGTTGACCCCATGAGCGACCCGACCGCCCTGCCCAACTTCCCCCCGCCGCCGGGAGAGCATCCCCTGCGCGGCCGGGTGCTGGACGCCCTCATCGACCTGGGGGTCGCGCCGAACGTCGACGGTGACGGTGACGTCGCCTTCACCGTGCAGGAGCAGCAGCTGTTCGTGCGCTGCACCGAGGGCGACTTCCAGATCATGCGCGTGTTCGGGCAGTGGGCGATCAGCGACGCGGTCCCCTCGGACCCGCTGACCCGGCTGGCCACCTGCAACGAGATCACCCTGCAGATGAACAGCGTCAAGTGCGGTCTCGCCAACGACACCCTCGTCGTGACCAGCGAGCACATCGTCGACCAGAACAGCGACGTCGCGGCCCTGGTCAACATCGCCATCCAGCTCGTCCTGACCGGCGTGCAGCTGTGGCACGAGCGGATCATGGGCGGCGAGGGCGGAGCAGGCGGCCCCGGGTCCGGCCAGCCCGCACCGGACGGCGACCCCGCATGAGCGACCTCGTCTCGCTCGAGGTCGACGGCGGCCTCGCGACCATCCGCCTCGCCCGCCCGCCGATGAACGCCCTCAACGCCGAGGTGGCCGACGCCCTCATGGGCCTGGCCCGCGAGGTCACCGAGCGCTCCGACGTCTACGGCGTCGTCGTCTGGGGTGGCGAGAAGGTCTTCGCCGCCGGGGCCGACGTCAAGGAGATGGCGCAGAAGTCCTACGCCGACATGGCCGAGTACTCCCACCGCCTCCAGGACTTCGCCCGCTCGATCGCCCGCATCCCCAAGCCGACGGTCGCCGCGATCACCGGCTACGCCCTCGGCGGTGGGCTCGAGCTCGCGCTCGCGTGCGACTTCCGGGTCGCCGCGCGCAACGCCAAGGTCGGCCAGCCCGAGATCCTGCTCGGCGTGATCCCGGGCGCCGGCGGCACCCAGCGCCTGGCGCGCCTCGTGGGGCCGGCGAAGGCCAAGGACCTCGTGTTCTCCGGCCGCTTCGTCAGCGCCGACGAGGCCCTGTCGATCGGGCTCGTCGACGAGGTCGTCGAGGCCGAGGACGTGTATGCCGCGGCCCGTGCCCGCCTCGAGCCGTACGTCGGAGGGCCGAGCGTGGCGATCCGCGCGGCCAAGGAGGCCATCGACCGCGGCCTCGAGGTCGACCTCGAGACCGGGCTGGAGATCGAGCGGATGCTCTTCCACAGCCTGTTCGCCACGCGCGACCGCGAGATCGGCATGACCTCGTTCGTCGAGAACGGTCCGGGCAAGGCCACCTTCGAGGGCCGGTAGTGACCGTCCCCGCCGACCCCTCGCCGGTCGTCGACGCGACCGCCGAGATGGTGGCCGCGGCCTACGAGGACAACAAGCTCGCCCAGGTGCTCTACCACGACTGGGAGGCGCAGACCTACGACGACAAGTGGTCGATCTCCTTCGACGAGCGCTGTGTCGAGTACGCCCGGGACCGCTTCGAGGCGATCGTCGGCGACGTCCCCGAGCCGCTGCCGTACGCCACGGCGCTCGAGCTCGGGGCGGGCACCGGCTTCTTCTCCCTCAACCTCAAGCAGGCCGGGGTCCTCGACGACGTGCACGTCACCGACCTGTCGCCCGGCATGGTCGAGGCGGCCAGGGCGAATGCCGAGGCGCTGGGCTTCACGGTGCAGGGTCGCGTGGCCGACGCCGAGCGGATCCCGTACGACGACAACACCTTCGACGTCGTCGTGGGTCATGCGGTCATCCACCACATCCCCGACGTCGAGGCCGCGTTCCGCGAGATGCTCCGGGTGCTCAAGCCGGGTGGCCGGTTCGTCGTCGCGGGGGAGCCCACCACCATCGGCGACTGGTACGCCCGCCGGCTGGGGCAGCTGACGTGGAAGGCCACGACGGCCGTCACGCACCTGCCGCCCCTGCGCGGAAGGTGGGCCAAGGACCGCGAGGCGCTGGACGAGTCCTCCCGCGCCGCAGCCCTCGAGGCCGTCGTCGACCTGCACACCTTCGACCCGGGCGACCTCGCCGCCATGGCGCGGCGCGCCGGTGCCGTCGACGTGCGCACGCGCACCGAGGAGCTGACCGCCGCCTTCCTGGGCTGGCCCATCCGCACGTTCGAGGCCGCGGTCAAGCCCGGCGTGCTCGGCTGGGGCTGGGCGATGTTCGCGTACGGCTCGTGGAAGAGGCTGTCGGCCGTGGACCGCGTCCTGGCGCGTGCGGTCCCGGACCGGTTCTTCTACAACGTCGGCATCACCGGCGTGAAGCCGTCCTGACCGACCCGACCATGTCCGAGGCCGCGAACGCCGACATGTCGCCCGTCGAGCACGGCGAGGGCGCACCGTGGGGCCTGCCCCGACCGGTCGCCTGGCTGCGCTGGGTGGGCTGGGCGCTGCGGCACCGCGCGTTCACCCGGCACCACCTGGTGTCCTACCTGCGGATGGCGCGGGCCAGCGCGCGGTACCCGTCGCTGCGCTTCGAGGGGCCGTGCTTCATCGGCCCGGACGTGCGCTTCGAGGTGCGCGAGGGGTACGCCAGGCTCGTCGTGGGCGCGTACACCCACGTCGGCGCCCACGCCCGGATCCGGGCCCACGAGGGCACGCTGCGCATCGGCGAGAAGTCCGTCATCGGCATCCGCAACACCATCAACTGCTGGCTCGACATCTCCATCGGGCGCGCCTGCCTGTTCGGCGACGACGTGTACGTCTGCGACTTCGACCACGTCACCGACCGGGTGGACGTGCCGATCAAGGACCAGGGGATCGTGAAGTCCCCGGTGCGCATCGGCGACGACGTCTGGCTGGGCACGAAGGTGGTCGTCACCCGGGGCACCCTCATCGGCGACCACAGCGTGGTCGCCGCCTCCGCGGTGGCCCGGGGGACGTACCCCGAGCGTTCGGTCGTGGCCGGCATACCCGGCCGGGTGGTCAAGAAACGGTAGGGGAGAGTCAGGGAAGGACAGCCCACCCTGTGGTTTGAAACGGCCTTGAGAAACGGCTGGAACGGTCGGGATCGACCTTGTCCGCACCCCCAAGGAGCTCCCCGTGCCACCCACGATCTTCGGCCTGCCGACCCACCCCCTCGTCGTGCACGCGGTCGTCGTCCTCGTTCCGCTCGCCTGCCTGCTCGGCCTGGCCTCCGCCGCCTCTCCGCGGTTCCGGCACTGGGCCCGGTGGGCGACGCCGGCCACCGCGCTCGTCGCCCTGGCCCTCGTGCCCGTGGCCACCGACAGCGGTGAGGGACTGGAGTCCCGGGTCGGCCACAACGCCCTGATCGAGCAGCACTCCGAGCTCGCGGACAGCCTCCTGCCGCTCATGGCGGTGCTCGCGCTCTTCGTGGTCGTGCTGTCCGTGCTGCACCGCCGGGGCACGCGTGGTGTCGCGACGATCGCCGTGGCCGCCCTCGTCGGCCTGGCCTCCGTCGCCACCCTCGTCCAGGTCGTGCGCATCGGGCACAGCGGCGCGAATGCCGTGTGGCACGGCACGCCGGCGGCCCGCGCCGGTGGTGGTGACTAGGGCTGAACCAGTTCCCCACAGCGGGGCCGCGGGCCGGGCTGACATAGTGGGAACCGTGCAGGACGACCCGACCGCCCGACCCGGGCTGCTGCTGCTCGAGGACGACGCCGACCTGGCCGGCATGCTGACCGAGGTGCTCACCACCGAGGGGTGGGACGTCACCGCGGTCCGCACGCTGCAGTCGGCCCTGCACTCGGCGCTCACCCACTCGTACGACCTCATGCTCGTCGACCGGCGGGTGCCCGACGGCGACGGCGTCGAGCTCATCGGCCGCCTGCGCAGCCGGGGGCTGACCACCCCGGCGCTCGTGCTCACGGCGCACGGCACGGTCCGGGACCGGGTCGAGGGCCTGGACCGGGGCGCGGACGACTACCTGGTCAAGCCGTTCGAGGTCAACGAGCTGCTCGCCCGCGTGCGGGCACTGATGCGCCGCCACCTCGACGCCGCGCCCACGGTGCCCTTCGGCACCGGCTCCCTCGACATCGAGGGCCAGCGGGCCACCCGGCCGGACGGCACCGTCGTCGAGCTCACGCCGGGCGAGACCGCGCTGCTGGCCCAGCTCGGGCGACGGCCCTCGCGCGTCTTCAGCCGCGAGGAGCTGCGCGACGTCATCTCGCCCGGGTCCAACAGCGCATCGCTGATCGACACGTTCGTCTACTCCGTCCGGCGCAAGCTCGGCGCCGAGTCCGTCCGGACGGTGCGCAGCGTGGGGTACCGCGCCGGCCAGTTCCAGTGACCACCGAGGGGGCCGACCGGGTTCGCGCCCGGCGGCTCATCTCGCTCCAGGCCCTCGGCGGGGCCCTCGCCGGGGTGGCCGTCGCAGGCCTGGTCGTGCTCGGCGTCGTGCTGGTGGGCCAGCGGCGGGACCAGGTGACCCAGCTCCGCGACCTGGTGGCCACCGCCCCGACCGAGGGCCTCCCGGCCGGGACGTGGGTCGTGAAGGTGGACGCATCGGGGGCCCGCACCGCCTCGACGGGCGCCCCCGAGGAGGCCCTGGAGGCGCCGGAGCAGGTCGAGGCCGCGCGACGGGACGCCAAGGCCCAGGTGGCCGAGCTGCAGACGGGGGACGGCGAGTTCCAGACGATGACGCGAGCCCGGGGTGGGGTCGTCGTCCAGGCGGGTATCGACCTCGGGCCGTACGACGGGGAACGGCACCGGCTGCTGGTCGGCCTGCTGCTGGCAGCGGTCGGCGCCGCCGCGGTCGCGTCCTGGCTGGGCACGCGGCTGGCGCGCCGGGCGGTCGGCATCTGGGAGCAGGCCCTGACCCGCCAGCGCCGGTTCGTCGCCGACGCCAGCCACGAGCTGCGCACCCCGCTGGCCCGCATCGCGCTGCGCGCCGACCTCGTGCAGCGCCGCCTCGCGACCGACCGGGCCCGGTCCGCGGACGTGGAGCAGGAGGAGTGGTCGCGACTCGCCTCCGACGTCGCCCTGCTGCGCCGCGAGGCCACCGGTCTGGCCGACGTGGTCGAGGACCTGCTGGCGGCCGCCGACCTCGACGAGTCGCCCGAGGCCGGCGAGCTGGTGGACCTCGCCGCCGTCGCCCGCGACGTGGCCTCCCGCAACGAGGTCCTCGCCGAGCAGCGTCAGCGGACGCTCCGGCTGGAGGTGGAGGAGGTGCCGCCCGTCCGTGGGGCCCAGCCTGCGCTGCGCCGGGCCGTCGACGCCCTCGTCGACAACGCGCTGCGGCACGCCGAGAGCGTGGTGGTGCTCGGTGTGCGGACGGCCGAGGGCTGGGCAGGTGGCACCGCGGGCGGGGCCCCGGTGGTCGTCGTGACGGTCGACGACGACGGTCCCGGGTTCGCGGCCGGGGACACCGACCGCGTGTTCGAGCGGTTCGTGCGCGACACGAGCAGCAGCGAGCACGGCTTCGGCATCGGCCTGTCGCTCGTGCGCGACGTCGTGCTGCGCCACCAGGGCACCGTCACCGCCCAGGCCGCGCCCGGGGGGGAGGGCGCGTCGAGGTGCGCCTGCCGGTCGCCCAGGCCTGAGGCGCGGGTCCCGAGGCCGCCAGCCGGCCAGGTGGGTGCGGGCGTCGAGGGCGGGGAACGCGCCGTCCCGGGAGGCCAGTCGTGCCGCCTCCGCACGGGCCTCGTCACGGCGGCCGTCCTCCACGAGCTGGGCGAGCCCGTGGAAGTCGCGCCGGTGTCCCTCGGCCCTGCGGCGCGCGTAGTCGACCGACTGCCCGCGCGTGACCAGGAAGGCCCAGTCGCTGGACAGGGCGTGGAACAGCGTCGTGAGGAGCTGGTCGAGGTCGGGACGGCGCACGCCCAGGCGCCCGGCGTCCCGCTCGCGCGCGGTGAGGTCGAGCCAGCGGCGCTGCAGCCACTCGTTCTCGTGGGCGATGTCGCGCACCTGCCGCCCGGCCCACACGGAGAAGTCCTTGCCCGCACCCCAGGACCCCGGGCCCAGGTCGAGCTCGCCGGCGACCAGACCGGCGTCGAGGGCCCCGGACACGGTGGTGACGTGCACCCCCGCCTCCCGCAGCGCGCGGACCGCGGCGCCGAGGAACACCGGCCCCTCGTGCCACCAGTGCCCGAACAGCTCGGTGTCGTATGCCGCGACCACCAGTCCGGGTGCGCCGGTCGCCTCGGCCACCGACTGCAGGCGACACCGCACGGCGTCGACAAAGTGCTCGACGTCGCGGGCCACCTGCGCCCTTGCCGCCCCCGGGTCGTACGCCTGCTTCGACCCGATCCCGACGTCCGGCGCGGTGATCGCCCACAGCCTGGTGCCGGTGAGCTCCTCCCGGGCGTGGAAGTCGCGGTACGGCGCCGCTGCCGGGTAGCCGGTGCGCGAGGACCACACCAGGTTGGTGACGTCGAGGTCGCGCGGGACGGCCACGAGGTCGGTGCCCCGCACCCGCCACGCCCCGTGCGGGTGACCGCCCGCGTCCCGGACGGTCTGCTCGTCGACGAGGAAGTGCCGCACCCCGGCCGAGGCAAGCTCGCCGGCCAGGTGCGGTGCCCAGGCGCACTCCGGCAGCCAGATCCCGACGGGGCGCTCGCCGAGGCGCCAGAGCGCGTCGTCGAGCCCTGCGCGCAGCGCGGTGGCGACGAACTCGGGCTGGAGCAGGGGGAGGATCGGGTGGGCGGCCGGACCCCCGAGCAGCTCGACCACCCCGTCGTCCCTCAGGCCGCGCAGCACGGGTGACCCGCCCGCCGGCCAGCGCGACTCGAGCAGCTCAGCGCAGCGACTGGCGGCGGCATACTCCCGCTGCGCGGCGTCGCGACGGGAGGCGTCCCGGTCGAAGCCGAGCTCGCGCGCCCGCTGCTCCCACAGCCCGACCCACGTCGTGGTCTCGGCCCGCATCCGCGGGTGGTCGAGCTGGGCCGCCAGGACCGGTGTCACGCCCAGGGTCAGGACGTCTCGATGTCCTTGTGCGGCAAGGGAGTCCAGCTCCGCGACGAGCGGGACGTAGGACTCGGCCCAGGCCTGGAAGAGCCACTCCTCGCCGAGCGGCCAGACGCCGTGCCCCGGTAGCCACGGGAGGTGCGAGTGCAGCACGAGGCAGAAGGCACCCGGCACGGCCGACGTCATGACCATCCAGTGTGCCGCACCGTCGTCGCGCGCCTGCGCGGTCCCGGCGTCGTGCGAGGTCAGGCGGCGCGGCGTGTGGTGGAGTGGGTCCGTGAGCACCGCGCCGGCCAGCCGACCCCAGCCGGGGGCCGCCCTGACGGTCCCGCCGGGACCGGGGCTGCCGCACGGCCTGCGGATCGACGCGGGCGAGCTCGTCGAGCGGTTCTCCCGCGCCTCCGGCCCCGGCGGGCAGGGCGTCAACACGACGGACAGCCGCGTCGAGCTCGAGTTCGACCCGACCACGTCCGCCGCGGTCGCCGCCCTGCCCGAGCCGGTCCGTGGGCGCATGCTGGCCCGGCTGGCGCCCCACCTCGTCGGTGGGCGCCTGCTGGTCGTCGCCTCCGAGCACCGGGCGCAGCGCCGCAACCGGGTGGCCGCCCGCCAGCGGCTCGTCACGCTGCTGCGCGATGCGGCGC
>NZ_JBHUYG010000119.1:0-11677 GCF_042668795.1 Pedococcus sp. NPDC057267
GACCACCCGTGGTCGGGGCCGTCGTCGTGTGGGCGGGGCCGTCGTCGTGTGGGCGGGGCCGTCGTCGTGTGGGCGGGTGTGTGCGGCGGATGTGCGGGCGCGTGTACGGGCGGTGGAGCCGTCCGCGATGAGAGACGGGTGTCCCGGCTGGTGGCCGGGCGGGCGTACCCTCGTCGCAGGTCATGAGCGCCAGCGCCAAGCCCCGGCTCGCTGGCCGGCAACCCTCCTCCGCGGTGGGGTGCCCCGGGTGAGGACCGGGCGCGCGGCTCCCGCCGTGCGCAAGCGCGGGAGACCCACGACGTGTCCCGCACCGCCTCCGGCGGTGGCGACCAGCACTCCACCGTCGGCGACGGACCCCGCCGACGCCGCGCCCAGCGGCACACGAGAGTGAAGGTTCCCATGAGCAGCACGAACTGGTCGTTCGAGACCCGCCAGATCCACGTCGGCCAGGAGCCGGACGCCGCCACCGGCGCGCGCGCCCTGCCGATCTACCAGACGACGTCGTACGTCTTCAAGGACGCCGAGCACGCGGCAAACCTGTTCGCGCTCAAGGAGTTCGGCAACATCTACACCCGCATCATGAACCCGACCCAGGACGCCGTGGAGCAGCGGATCGCCTCGCTGGAGGGTGGCGTCGGCGCGCTGCTCGTGGCATCCGGCCAGGCGGCCGAGACCCTCGCGATCCTCAACATCGCCGAGGCCGGCGACCACGTCGTGGCCAGCCCGTCGCTCTACGGCGGCACCTTCAACCTGCTCAAGCACACGCTGCCCAAGTTCGGGATCGAGGTGTCCTTCGTCGCCGACCCCAACGACCTCGAGTCGTGGCGGGCGGCGGTGCGACCCAACACCAAGCTCTTCTTCGGGGAGACCATCTCCAACCCCAAGTCGGAGGTGCTCGACATCGAGGGCGTGGCGGCTGTCGCGCACGAGGTGGGGGTGCCGCTGGTCGTGGACAACACGATCGCCACGCCGTACCTCATCCGGCCGCTCGAGTGGGGTGCGGACATCGTGGTGCACTCGGCCACGAAGTACCTCGGCGGCCACGGCACCACCATCGCCGGCGTCATCGTCGACGGTGGGTCGTTCGACTTCGCCCAGGACCCCGAGCGCTTCCCCGGCTACAACACGCCGGACGAGAGCTACCACGGCCTGGTGTTCGCGCGTGACCTCGGCGTCGGCAGCCCGCTCGGGGCGAACCTCGCCTTCATCCTCAAGGCCCGGGTCCAGCTGCTGCGCGACCTCGGTGCCGCCGTGTCCCCGTTCAACGCCTTCCTCATCGCCCAGGGCCTGGAGACCCTCAGCCTCCGCATCGAGCGGCACCTGCAGAACGCCCACGAGGTCGCGAGGTACCTGAGCGGCCACGAGCAGGTCGAGCGCGTGGTGTGGGCCTCCCTGCCGGACCACGAGTCGTACGAGAAGGCCACGAAGTACACCCCGCGCGGAGCGGGCGCGGTGCTCGCGTTCGAGATCAGGGGTGGGGTCGAGGCGGGCAAGCGCTTCGTCGAGGGCCTGCAGCTGCACAGCCACGTGGCCAACCTCGGCGACGTGCGCTCGCTGGCGATCCACCCCGCCTCGACGACGCACTCGCAGGGGCCCGACGAGGACCGGCTGGCGGCCGGCGTGACGCCCGGCCTGGTGCGGCTGGCCGTGGGCATCGAGCACATCGACGACATCATCGCCGACCTCGACCAGGGCTTCATCGCCGCCAAGGGAGCCTGACCGCCGCCCTCGGAGTCGCCGGTCCACCTGCGCGGCGCCCGCGGCCCCCTACCCGGTCACCCGGAGGACGCCGTGGGCGCCGCGTTCGGCGTCCACCATGACGTGCGAGACGAACGGGTAGTGGCCCGCCTCGGGGAACACCAGCTCGACGAACCCACCCTGTCCGGGCTGGAGGGCCAGGGCCTGGGCGCCGCCGACCGTGCCGGGTGCGCCGGGCCGCACCAGGTAGCCGCCTTCGAGGAACACGGTGTCGAACTGCGCGCCGACGACGTGGAACGAGCTCGGCCGGTTGGGCCCTGCGTCGACGACCCACACGCGGACCCGCTCGCCGACCCGGGCCGGCAGCTGGTCGTGGTCGTACTGGTTCGCGAACCCGTTGAACACCACCGCATCGGGCCGCTCGGCCGCGACCTTGGCCGGGTCGGCGCTCCCGCCCTGGGTGCCGAGGTAGAGCTCCGACTGCACGAGCAAGTACTCACGGTCGACCCGCGCCAGGCCGGGCGGGTCGATGACGACCGCGCCGACCATGCCGTTGGCGAGGTGCAGCGACATCGGCATGGAGCTGCAGTGGTACAGCCAGATCCCGGCCCGCTGCGCCGTGAAGGAGAACGTCACCGACGCGCCCGGTGCGACGGTCCGCACCGGCTGGTCCGGTGCCAGGGCACCGGCGTGGAAGTCGATGGAGTGGCCCAGGCTGCCGTCGTTGCGCAGCGTCACCTCGAACCGGTCGCCGACGCGCCCATGCAGCACCGGCCCGGGAGCCGTCCCGTCGAAGGTCCACAGCCGTTGCCGGACACCGACGGCCACCTCGCGCTCCACCTCCCGGGCGACGAGCGAGACACGGTGGACGCGCGCCCCGGGTGCCGGGGCCAGGCGCGCGTCCCGGGCGGTGAACCCGGCCCCCGGTGTCGCCAGGAAGTCCGGTCGTGCGACGTCTCCCGTGCCCGGCACCTGAGCCTCCTGCGCCATGGTGTCGTCATCCAGACCGGTCGGCCGGGAGCTGCCCCGAGAGTGCGCCGCGGCTGCCCTCGAGGCGAGGGCCACCTTGACGGAGAACACCATTCCCATCTGCCGGTGCCCGACGATGGTGCACCACCCGTCGAGGTCGCGGCCGACAACGTCGACCTCCACCCGTCCGCTCTGCCCGGTGGACAGGCGTCCGCTGCTCTGGCCGGTCTCCAGGGCCAGGTCGTGCACGTCGCCGTCACGGTTGACCACCTCGATGACGAGCCGGTCGCCCAGCGGCACGTCGACGGAGGCGGGGTGGAACCGCATGCCCCGGGCCTCGACGTGCACCGTCGTCGTGTGGCCGGTGGCGGCGACACCGGGGGCGGCGGTGCCGGCGGCCGTTCCCGGGGCGGCCGGGTCGAGGGAGGCACCGGTCGCCACCGCGAGCACCAGGGCCGAGAGGCCGGCCGCGGCCCAGCCGGTATGCCGGGCACGCACCTGGGCGCGTGGCTCCGGCTGGTGCCGTGCCGGGGCCGTCCCGGTGGCCGGGTCCGGGCGGCTGGCCGCTGCCCGGTCGGCGCGCCGGGCAGTCCTGAGCGCGAACACCAGCAGCACGAGGAAGGCGGCGTACGACGCCAGCACCATGGTCGAGACCAGCACCCGGACGACGCTCGGTGCCGGGAGCAGGAGGAGCGCCAGTCCGCCGTTCGCCACGACGACCCGCAGCGCGGCGCCGCGCTCGAGCGTGTCGGTCGTGGCCCGCACGACCGAGGGGCCGCCGCCGCGCACCACCGGCAGCAGGTAGGTCAGGGCCCCCAGCAGCACCTGCGCGCCGAACCCGGCCGCGACCGGCACTGCCAGCCGGTGGGTCGACGCACCGGCAGCGGCCCAGTCGGGCGCCACGAGCACGAGCGCCGCCAGCCAGGCGAGTGACCCGGCGAGCCAAGCGACCGCGGCGAGCACCGACCACGCGGCATACGACTGTGGTGGTCTCGACCGCGCGGCGGCCAGCAGGGGGCGCAGCGACCAGAGGGTGGCGGCCAGGAAGGCGAGCAGGGCCACGCCGGTGACGGTGCGGGCGCCGGCCAGGGCCGCGGCGACGACGACGCCGAGGGAGGACGCGAGGGCCGGCAGGGCCTGGCGCGACTGCCGCTCAGCGCCCTCGGCGACACGGGTGCGCAGGATGGTGGGCCACAGGGTCAGGAGCGTGCCCAGCACCGTGAGGCCGAGCCAGCCGAGCACGTTGACGGCCACGTGCGCCAGCACGAGCCGACCGTGGAGCAGCTCATCGGGGTGCCGCGCCAGCAGCGTCCCCAGCACGGCCCCGACCGGCAGGCAGGCCGAGGCCGCGACGTAGTAGCGCACCGACGCGCCGAAGCGGGACGGGAGGGCCCGGCGTGCCTGGAGGGCGAGGGCGATGCCGTGGGCGGCTGCTGCGCCTCCCACGCCGAGCGCCCCGACCATGGTGAAGGGTAGGGAGCCGCTCACGATCCCGGCGACGACGGCGACCACGCCTGCGTTGAGGCCCACGAGCCGCACGACCTGTCCGCGCCGTGAGGGCGAGGGGTTCTTCAGCAGGGCGTCGGCGAAGTGGGCGCTCCAGACGAGCACCGCGTTGGTCACCGCACCCAGCAGGAGCAGGTGCACCAGGAGCCAGCGCGACTCGGGGACGAACGGGTGGGCGAGCGAGACGCCGAGCAGCGCCACCAGCCAGGCGACCACGCCGCTGTTGGCGGCCAGGTGCCACCGCAACCGGGGTCCCGGTGGGGTGCGCCCGGCCCTCACCGGCCCGCTCCGACCGTGGTCGTCGACGGGGAAGTGGCGGATGTGCCACGGGTGGAGGTGGCGGCGGCTGAGGAGGCGGAGGGGGCGCAGGCGGAGGGGGCAGGGGAGGAGGGGGAAGGGGAGGTGCCGGGGGCGGAGGTGGCAGAGGAGGTTGACGCTGCACTGCCGGAGAGGTCGGAGTCGCCCCGCTCGGTCCGCCGGCTGCCCTCGCGGCGTCCCGCGGCCGACCACACCACGACCCCGAGGAAGAGCAGCACGGCGGCTGCGTTGCCGATGCCGCCCACCGTCCGGGCGCCGTCGACGCCCCAGGCGTCCCCCACCAGCGCGCGCACGAGGAGGGAGGCCTGGAGGAGCAGCGCCGGCGCGTACATCGCGGGCCGGTAGGGGACGCGCACTGTGAGGACGGCCGGGAGGATGACCGGTGCGTGCGCCATGATCATCGAGAGCGTGAAGCCGAGGAACACGGCGTGCACGGCGGCGTCGTAGGCCGGTCCGTCGAGCACCAGCCCGGCGAGCAGCCAGGTGCCCCCGGCGACGGCCAGCCAGGCGTAGCCGGCCAGCAGGCAGGCGGCGACGAAGCGGGGCAGCCCCGTGCCGTGGACCGTCCGGCGCGCCACGTCGTGCACGGCCAGCCACCCGACGAGCACGAGCAGGGACGCCCCGAACAGCGGGAACCCGACCACGGGCCACAGCAGCGAGGCGACCGCCGAGACCGTGACCGCCGCCGAGGTCACCAGCAGCAGCGCAGCGGCGCCGCCGGGTCCCTGCAGCTGCAGCCGGGCCAGCTCCAGTCGTTCACCGGCGATGGTGAGCACCACGAATCCAGCCAGCCAGGGCAGCAGCCGCGGCACGGGGACCCCGCCCAGCCACAGCACCGCACCCCCCGTGGCGAGCACGGCGCCCAGCTCCTGCACGAGCACGGCGTCGTCGCGCTGCCGGCGCCACAGGGCCACGTACACGGCGACGAGGGCGCCGCCGCCGGCCGCCAGCAGCAGCTGGCCGGCCCGCAGCGGCAGCGGCGAGACGAGCAGGAGGCCACCGGCCCCGAGGAGGGCCGGCGCGGCATACCCGGCGGGCCGGCGCAGGGCGACGGCGCGCTCCAGCGACACCAGGGTGCCGATGAAGCCGAGGACGAGGAGGGGTCCGTGAACGACCGGGAGCCGCTGGGGGAGCGCCAGGGCCGGGGCCCCGAGCAGCCGCAGCCCGGCGTCGACCCCCAGCAGCAGGGCCAGGCCCGCCGGCAGGAGGAAGGGCAGCCGGCGCAGGCTCACGGCCGGTCGCCGCCGGTCCGGCTCGTCGCCCCGGTGAGGTGGAGCAGGCAGGCTCCCGGTTCGGCGAACGGCACCAGGGACGTCTCGTCGCTGCGGGTGTGCCAGGTCTCGAGCGCCCCCCGGACGATGCCGAGGTGCACCGAGCAGACGACCTCGGGCTCCTCGCGGGCGGCGGCGATCAGGGGGCACTGGCGCAGGCGCACGGCCAGGACGCGGCTGTCGGCCGTGGGGTCGAAGCCCAGGCCGGTGAGGAGGTCGACCACCTCGCGCCGCGCGCCGGCGGCGGAGGAGGGAGCCGTGCGTTCGACGGCCAGCTGCTGGCCCCACGCCCGTCCCGCCTCGACGGCGTCGTCGCGCGGGTGGTCGCTCGTGCGCGCCAGCTGCATGGCGAGGGCGGTCGCGAGACCGGCGTACTCGCGCACCACCGGCTGCTGCACCTCGGTGGCCGTGTAGAGCCAGGCGGGCCGTCCGCGCCCGGCGGAGTCCGCCCGCTCGCGCGTCGCCAGCCCGGCCTCGACGAGCGCGTCGAGGTGCTCGCGGACCGTGTTCGTGTGCTGGCCGCTGCTCTGCGCCAACGCCGCGGCCGTGACCGGCTCCGGGTGGGCCGTGAGCAGGTCGAGCACCGCCGCCTCGGCCCGGCTGGGGGCTGCGCCGGCGGGGGGAGTGGCGCGCGTCGGGCGCGGCCCCAGGCCCGGGGTCGCCAGGCGCTGCTCGAGACCGGTTGGAATATTCACGGAAAAGAGTGTATTAAATAACCAGACGCCCTGCCACCCGCGGCAGGACCCCACCGGGAGGACACCGTGGACACCGTCGTCATCGCCTCGACCGAGCAGGACTCCGCCGCCGTCGAGGCCGTCAGGAGCCACCACGCCGAGATGGCCGGCACCCTGACGGCGCTCGCACGCCGTGTCGCCTCGGCGCCGGATGACCGCGCGGCGCTCGACGCCCGCGACGACCTGGTGCGCTGGGCCGAGCGCGACCTCGTGCCGCACGCGCTCGCCGAGGAGCAGGCGATGTACCCGCTGGCACACCGCGACGACCGGGCTCGCCTGCTCGTCGACGCGATGCTCGCCGAGCACCAGCTCATCCTCGGCCTCGTCGAACGGCTCGAGGCTGCCGGGACGCTGGTCGAGGCGGCCGCCGAGGCGCGGGCGCTGGCGGTCACCTTCGAGAGCCACCTCGCCAAGGAGAACGACCAGGTGCTGCCGCTGCTGGCGGCCGCCCCCGAGGTCTCCCTCGCGGACGCGCTCGCCGGCATGCACCAGCTGCTCGGCGGCGACCACCACGACGCCCACGCGCCTGACCACGAACACGGCCACGCGCCTGGCCACGAGCACGGCCACGGACCTGACCACGAGCACGGCCACGGACCTGGCTACAAGCACGGCCACGGACCTGGCCACGAGCACGGCCACGAGCGCGCAGGCGCGGACGCCTCCCCGGCCCCGGGCGGCTGTGGTGGAGCGTGCTCCTGCGGCGAGGCCGACGGCGCCGACCTGCCCGAGCTCGACGCCCGGACCGTGCCGCACGCCATCCGGCACGCGACCATCTTCGGCGCCCTCGACGCCGTGCGCGCCGGAGGCGGGATGGTGCTCGTCGCGCCGCACGACCCGCTGCCGCTGCTCAGGCAGCTCGAGGGACGGGCGCCGGGCGCCTTCGCCGTCGACTACCTCGAGCGCGGACCGCAGGCGTGGCGCCTGCGCTTCACCCGCGTCGCGTGACGAGCCTCTGACGACCTCCTGACGAGCTCGCCCCGAGCCCCCGGACCGGCCGGGCATGGTCACCCCCTGGGCCGTGCCCGGCCACTCGCGTCCGCGCCTCCCGAGCGGGACGCCACAGGCGCCCGGCTGCGAAGTCGGGGGAGGCCAGGCCGTGGCGGCACGTATCCTGACGGGCATGTCCGCCGAGCGTTCCGAGCAGCCTCGCGCTGCCCGGAGCCGGCGCAGGCGCCCGCGGCGTGGCCCGGGCGACGGGAGCCCCCGACATCCGCACCAGCCGCGTCCGCGCCGGGCGATCCCGGTGCCGGAGCTGCGCTACCCCGAGCAGCTGCCGGTCGTCGCCCGCAAGGACGACATCGCCGCGGCCATCCGCGACCACCAGGTCGTCGTCGTCGCGGGCGAGACCGGGTCGGGCAAGACCACCCAGCTGCCGAAGATCTGCCTCGAGGTCGGCCGCGGCCAGCAGGGCATCGTGGGGCACACCCAGCCACGACGGATCGCCGCACGCTCAGTGGCCGAGCGCATCGCCGAGGAGCTCGAGGTCGAGCTCGGTGGGGCGATCGGCTACCAGGTCAGGTTCACCGACACGAGCAGCGACGACACGCTCGTCAAGGTGATGACCGACGGCATCCTGCTCAACGAGATGCAGCGCGACCGGATGCTGCGCAAGTACGACACGATCATCATCGACGAGGCGCACGAGCGGTCGCTCAACATCGACTTCATCCTCGGCTACCTCAAGCAGCTGCTGCCGCGCCGCCCGGACCTCAAGGTCGTCATCACCTCGGCGACCATCGACCCCGAGCGGTTCGCCCAGCACTTCGCGGACCCGCGAACCGGTGAGCCGGCGCCGATCATCGAGGTCTCGGGCCGCACCTACCCGGTCGAGGTCCGCTACCGCCCGCTCGTCGACCCCGACCGTGACGACGCCGAGGAGCGCGACCAGGTCACCGGTGTCGTCGAGGCGGTCGAGGAGCTGTGGACCGAGGCCAGGGGCGGCGACGGCGGTGGGCAGGACATCCTCGTCTTCCTCTCCGGCGAGCGGGAGATCCGCGACACCGCGTCCGCGCTCGAGGGACTGAACCTGCCGCAGACCGAGGTGCTGCCGCTCTACGCGAGGCTGTCCGCGGCCGAGCAGCACCGCGTCTTCTCCCGCCACTCCGGACGCCGGATCGTGTTGGCCACCAACGTCGCCGAGACGTCACTGACCGTGCCCGGCATCCGCTACGTCGTCGACGCGGGTACCGCGCGCATCTCGCGGTACAGCCAGCGGACCAAGGTGCAGCGGCTCCCGATCGAACCGGTCTCGCAGGCCAGCGCCAACCAGCGCGCCGGTCGCTGCGGCCGCGTCGCCGACGGCATCTGCATCCGGCTGTACTCGGAGGCCGACTACGAGTCCCGGCCCGAGTTCACCGAGCCCGAGGTCCAGCGCACCAGCCTCGCGTCCGTCATCCTCCAGATGACGGCGCTCGGGCTCGGCGACGTCGCCCGCTTCCCGTTCGTCGACCCGCCGGACCCGCGCCAGGTCGCCGACGGCGTGCGGCTCCTCGAGGAGCTCCAGGCCTTCGACATGGTGGGTGGCGGTGAGGCCGGTGCGGGTGGTGGCCAGGGCACCGGTGGGGCGTATGCCGGGGAGCCGGGGGAGCGGGGAACCGCACCACGGCGACGTGGCCGGGAGCGGCGCCTCACGGCATACGGCAGGTCACTCGCACGCCTGCCCGTGGACCCCCGGCTGGGGCGCATGCTCATCGAGGCCGGGAAGCTGGGGTGCACCCGTGAGGCGCTCGTCATCGTGGCCGCGCTCTCGATGCAGGACCCGCGCGAGCGGCCGGCCGACAAGCAGGCCCAGGCCGACCAGGCACATGCCCGGTTCCGTGACGAGCACTCGGACTTCATGTCGCTGCTCAACCTCTGGAACTACCTCAAGGAGCAGCAGAAGGCGTTGTCGCACAGCGCGTTCCGGCGCATGTGCCGCACCGAGTTCCTGCACTACCTGCGCGTGCGGGAGTGGCAGGACCTGCACTCGCAGCTGCGCCGCGCCTGCCAGGACGTCGGGATCGACCCGAAGCAGGCGACGGCCGCACCCGGTGAGCCGCCGAACGCCGACCTCGTCCACCAGGCGCTGCTCGCCGGGCTGCTGTCGCACATCGGCGTGCGCGACGAGGCCAAGCGGGACTACCTCGGGGCCCGGGGTGCGCGGTTCGGGATCTCGCCGGGGTCGACGCTCTTCCGCCGCCAGCCCGCGTTCGTCATGGCCGCGGAGCTCGTCGAGACGACCCGCTTGTGGGCCCGCACCAACGCCCGCATCGACCCGCTGTGGGCCGAGCGCGCGGCGCCGCACCTGGTGAAGCGGACGTACTCCGAGCCGCGCTGGTCCCGCAAGCAGGGTGCGGCACTGGCCACCGAGCGGGTGACGCTCTACGGCGTGCCGCTGGTCGCCGCCCGCACCGTCAACTACGCGCGCATCGCGCCGGAGGAGTCCCGCGACCTGTTCATCCGGCACGCCCTCGTCGAGGGCGACTGGGACACCCACCACGAGTTCCACCGCACGAACACCGCTGCGCTGCAACGGCTCTCGGAGCTGGAGGAGCGGGCGCGCCGACGTGACATCGTGGTCGACGACGAGGACCTCGTGTCGTTCTTCGACGAGCGGGTCCCCGCTCAGGTCGTCTCCCAGCGCCACTTCGACCGCTGGTGGAAGCAGGCGCGGCGCGAGACGCCGGACCTCCTCACCTTCACCGAGGACCTGCTCACCCGCGACAGCGCCGAGGAGGTGTCGGCGCGCGACTACCCGCGGACGTGGCGCCAGGGCGCGCTCGAGCTGCCGCTGACCTACCAGTTCGAGCCGGGGACGGCCGCCGACGGCGTGACGGTGCACATCCCGGTGCAGGTGCTCAACCGGGTGTCACCCGAGGGCTTCGACTGGCAGGTGCCGGGGCTGCGGGGAGACCTCGCCACGGCTCTCGTGCGGGCGCTGCCCAAGGGCGTCCGGCGCAACTTCGTCCCCGCCCCCGACCATGCCGCGGCCGCGCTGGCGGACGTCCAGCCGGGCGACGGCCGCACCCTCGTCGAGGAGCTCGGCCGGGTCCTGCACGCGCGCACCGGCGTCCGCGTCGACCCCGCGGACTGGCACCCGGAGGCCGTCCCCGACCACCTGCGCGTCACGTTCAGCGTCGAGGACGGTGGCGGCCGCGTGCTGGGCGCGGGCAAGGACCTCGAGGAGCTCAAGGACCGGCTCGCCGGGCAGGTCCAGCGACGCATGTCCCGAGCCGGGGCGCGCATCGAGCGAAAAGGCCTGCGGCAGTGGGACTTCGGCACGCTTCCCGAGACCTTCGACACGAGGTCCGGAGGCCAGGTGGTGCAGGGGTTCCCCGCGCTCGTCGACCGCGGCGACTGGGTCGACCTCGTGGTCCTGCCGGGCCGTCGTGCCGCCGAGGCCGCGACCGCGCTCGGTGTGCGGCGGCTGCTGCTGCTGAACACCGCGCCGCCGTGGAAGCGCGTGCTCGCCCGTCTCGGCAACGCCCAGAAGCTCACCCTTGCCGACAACCCCCACGGATCCGTGCCCGCGCTGCTCGAGGACTGCCTCGCCTGCGCGGTCGACGCGATCACCGCCGAGCGCGGCGCAGCGGGGGCCCACGGGGTCCGCGACGAGGAGGACTTCGGCGAGGTGCTGGCCGCCGTGCGCACCCACGTCGCGACCCGCGTGCTCCAGGTCGTCGATGAGGTCGAGCCGGTGCTGGCCACCTCCCGGGACGTGCGCCGGCTGCTCGAGGGCCTGCGGGCACCGGCCGCCGCTGCGCTCGTCGCCGACGTCCGCGCCCAGCTCGACAGCCTCGTCTACCCCGGCTTCGTCGCCGACACCGGCATCGCGCACCTGCCGCAGCTGCGCCGGTACCTGCGCGGGATGGTTCAGCGGCTGGAGAAGGCGCCGTCGTCGCCCTCGGCCCTGGCCCGTGACGCCGCGAACCAGGAGGTCGTGGACCGCGTCGAGCTCGCGTATGCCGACCTGCTCGACTCCCTGTCGCCGGAGGACCGCCTCTCGGCCCCGGTCCGCGACGTCGGGTGGATGGTCGAGGAGCTGCGGGTCAGCCTGTTCGCGAACTCGCTCGGCACGCCGCGGCCGGTGTCGGAGAAGCGGATCCGCAACGCGATCGCCGCCCTCCAGACCTGAGGTCGACGCGCGCGGCCGACCCGCGACACGAGTTGGGGGGCCGCTGCGCCCGGGAACCCGAGCGC
>NZ_JBHUYG010000120.1:0-11151 GCF_042668795.1 Pedococcus sp. NPDC057267
CCCCACGGGTGCGCCCCCGGGGGATGCCGGGTGGGGACCCCCGGCGGCATACCCCTTCTCTGTGCGCGGACCGGACCCGCTGCCAGGTCGGGACGAGTCGCGGAGTCGGTCGCCGGGCAGGCCGCAGGCCCCGTCCGGTCGGGCGGGGTCAGGGGCAGGGCCGTGGTCGCGGTGGCGCGGCGCCGTCGGGGTCGGCGGGGTCGGCCGGTGGCGCCATGCGGATGCGGGTGCGCCGCAACGCCTCGACCAGGTCGTCGTACGAGCCGGGGACGAGCTGCCACCGGACGACCGGCCCGTGGTCGCCCTCGACCAGCGACCCGGCATACCGCTGCCGGTGCACGACCGTGTGGTGGGCGCGGCAGAGAAGGGCTGCGTTGCCGACGTCTGTCGCTCCGCCGTCGGCCCAGTGCACGAGGTGATGGGCGTCCGTCCAGCGTGCAGGCTTCGAGCACCCGGGGAACGTGCAGTGCCGGTCCCGCAGCCACAGGTGTCGGACCTGACCACGCGTGAAGAGCCTCATCGCCCGGCCCTGGTCGAGGACCTCCCCGTGCGACCCGAGGACGACCGGCACCGCCTCTGCATCGCACGCCAGGCGGCGCACCGTGTCGGTGGTGAGCAGGTCGTCGCCGAAGGTCAGACCTGCACCGCGGCAGCGTCGGGTCAGCACGTCGAGGCCGATCGTCACCACCAGGCTCGTCTTGGCCTGCCGGGGCACGCCCTCGGGCGCCTCGGCGGCGCGGTGGACGAGGTCGAGGAGGGCGTCGGCCCGGCGGGTGGCAGGTGTGCGCAGGTCCAGCTCTCCGGTCTCCTCGTCGCGGGACGGCTTGGCCAGGGCGTCGACTGCGGCGTCGACGACGGCCGCCCCCTCGTCGTCGAGCAGCAGGGTGTATCGAGCCAGCCCACACGGGCCCTTGCCCTTGACCAGCGACCGGTGGGCCCGCCGGACGTCGGCCTCGTTCTCGACCAGCCGGTCCGAACGGAGCTCGTTGCCCGTGTGGCGCAGGGCCACCGCCAGGTCGCTCTCCGACAGGCCACCCCGGCCACGGGCCGACTCGAGCAGGAAGCCGGTGAGGTCGTCGAGCTGGGTCGGGTCGGCCAGCCCGCGGACGGAGCGGTGGAACCGGACCAGCTGGGCAGCCTTGGCGACCGGCAGGCTCGAGGCGGTCTCGCCGGAGCAGGCGGACGTCGCAGCGCCCACCACCGCGGCCAGCCGCGGCTCGTCCGCGCACTCCGCCACCGCGTCGGCGGCCAGCACCGTGCGCTGGGGCAGGTCGGGTGCGACGGCCCGAGCCCAGTCCACGGGCCCCCACCCGTCGCCCTTGTCCAGGCTGCGCCGCTTCGCCTCCGCCAGGACCGAGACGAGGTGGGCGTCCACGCACGCCGACAGGCGACCGAGCAGCTGCAGCGCTGCCGTGACCTCACCCTCGTCGAGGGCCCACAGCCGCTCGGGTGACGACGAGGTCATCGCCTCGAGTGCCGCCACGGTCGCAGCCAGCACGGGCCGGGGACCGGTGGCTCCTCGCCAGGCAAAGCCCTCGTCTGCGGTGGACATGGGGCAAGCCTAGGTGCGACCACCGACAGCCGAACCTCGACGCGCACGAGGCCAAAGTGACTGGGGCACAACGACTTCTGCCGGTTCCGGTGGCTCTCGTGCATCCCCCCGGCCGCCCTCCTGTGGTGCCCTCCGAGGTGCCTCGCACGTCGTCGCCGGAGCTGTGCTGGACCCCTCCCGGGTCGAGCGACCTCACCCGAACGGTCGACATCCGTCGGTCCCGGCCACCCGCCTGCCGTCGTCGTGCCAGCCTGCCGGCATGGGGATGGACGTCTACGTGGGGCCTCTGTCGCGGTACCTCGCGCGCAACTGGATGACCGTCGTGCAGCAGGTCGGCGCGGCGACGGGCCGCCGTGTCCAGGTCCTCCACCTCGGCGAGTCCCCGGGCGGCCACGACGCAGCCGGGACGGCCATCGACGAGGAGGCTGCCGACGCGATGGTCAGCACCTGGCAGGGCGAGCTGCTCGCGGCCCTCGGCAGCGACACCCCCTGGGAGGACCACCACGACCTGCCGTACTGGACCGACAAGCCCGACTGGGACGAGTACGGCGGCCTGGTGCTGCTCGCGTCATACCTCGAACGCCCCGAGCTCGTCCCCACCGCGCGGGGCGGCCTCTTCCGGCGCGCGCACGCCGACGACCCGCGCGAGTTCCAGCGAGCGGAGGCCTACCAGGCGGCCAGCGCCGCCCCGACGCGCTTCCCCAGCCTGCTCAGCGGTACGGAGTGGTGGCTGCCCGTGGAGACCCGCGGCCGCGTCTTCCGGGCGCCCCGCCCCGACGGGCCGGTGACGACGATGGCACCGGTGAGCCGCCTGCTGCTCGAGCTCAAGGAGGTCGCCGAGGCCATCGGCCTCACCGACCGCGAGGAGCGCGTCGCGATCCGGGCCGCCGGGCCCCCCGACCGCGACGCGGACGTGGAGACCTGCGCCCGGTTCGGGCTGTCGACGCTGCTGCCGCTGGCGGGCAAGGCGTACGTCGAGCGCCAGCCGCTGCTGCTCGACTTCTAGCCGCCGACCCGGAGGTCAGCTCTAGTCGTCGACCCAGAAACCCCGCCCGCCGCCGAACCAGTCGCCGAAGTGGTCGCGGTACGACCCGCCGCCCCGGCCCCCACGCGAGCCCAGGTAGCTGCCGACCACCGCAGCCCCGAGGTCGTCGAGCTCGGGGGCGACGACGCGTCCCTCGACCCGCTTCGCCATCTGCTCGACGAACCGGGCCAGCCCCGGGTCCTCGCCGAGCCGGAAGAACGTCGCCTGCGCACCGAGCCGTGCCACGTTGTCGAGCTCGCGCACGCTGTACGCGATCGTGAGCGGGTGTGGCGGGTAGTCGAAGTAGACGCCGCCGTCGGGCTCGAGGTGGGCGGTCGGCTCGCCGTCGGTCACGACGAGCAGCACCGGCTGCGCGCTCGGGTGCTTGCGGAAGTGCCTCTGCGCCAACAGGAGTGCGTGGTGCAGGTTGGTGCCCTTGGCCCACTCGGCGTCGAGCGCGGTGAGCTCCTCGATCTCCATGACCTGGGCGTGTCGGCCGAACCCGATGAGCTGCAGGTGGTCTCCCCGGAACCGCGTCCGCACGAGGTGGTGCAGCGCGAGCGCGGTGCGCTTCATCGGCACCCACCGCCCGTCCATCGCCATCGAGAACGACGTGTCCACGAGCAGCGCGACCGCGGCCTGGGTGCGTGCCTCCGTCTCGGCGACCTCGACGTCGCGGATGTCGATGCGTATGCCGGGTGCCCGCCTCCCGCTCGCCGCCGAGCCCGCGGGCCCTCCCGGCAGGCCACCGTCGGACGAGGCCGTGCGCAGGACCGCGTTGGTGACGGTGCGGGTGACGTCCCACGGCTGGGTGTCGCCGAACTGCCACTCGCGGGTGGCGCCGCTCGGCTCCGCCGCCGCGCCGGACTGCCGGACGTCACGCTGTCCCTGCCGCCCGGAGAGCCGTTGTGCCACGTCGCGCAGCAGTGCCCGACCCAGCTGGCGCATCGCCTTGGGGGAGAGGCGGAGCTGGCCGTCGGAGGTGCGGTTCAGGTAGCCCGAGTCGCGCAGGGCCTTCTCCAGGCGCGACAGCGTCTGCGCGTCGACCGCAGCTGCGTCGCCGACGAGCCGCGCCAGCGCGTCGACGTCGATGTCGTCCATCCGCGCGCCCGGGTAGGACTGCGACAGCTGCTCGCTCAGCTGGTCGAGCGCGGCGAGGTCCTGCAGGGCACCGGTGCCGTCGCCGAGCCCGAGGCCCTGTGAGCCCTCGAACTGCTCCGACCCCGACCAGTCCTCGCCGGGGCGCAGGGCCTGGAGGTTCGCGTCCAGGTCGGCGAGGGCGTCCATGAGGTCGGGGCTGCCGAACGCCTGGGCCGACAGCTCCATCAGCTCGGCCCGCTGCTCCGGCGTCATCGAGTTGAGCATCCGCTGGGCCGCGGCGGCGCGCTGCGCCAGGCTGTCGACGAGCTCCTCCACGGACTGCGGGTCGTCGGGGAAGTAGTCGCCGTGCTTGTCCATGAAGTCGCGGAACTGCTCCGTGGTGTCCTCGCCGCGGCGGTGGGCCGCGAGGAGGTCGTTGAGGTCGGACAGCATGCGCCGCACGTCCTCGCGGTCCTCGTCGGTGGCGTTCTCGAGCGCCTGCTTCATCCCTGCGAACCTTTGGTCGAGGGCCTCGCGGCCGAGCAGGTCCTTGATCCGCTCGTAGTCCTCGCGCGCCGACGGGCTGCGCCACTGGTAGTCGGCGAGCTCGCTCACCGCGCCGGCGGTGGACGGGGGCAGGTTCTCCATCCGCATCTCGGCGAAACGGGCGTCGTCGTCGAGGTCGCGGGCCAGCTGCTTGCGCTCGGCCAGGACCGCCCGGTCGAGCAGCTCCTTGACCTCCTGCAGCGTCCCGTCGAGCGAGTGCCGCTGCAGGAGCTCCTGGCGCTTGCGGGCTACCTGGGCGGCAAGGTCGTCCAGCCCCGTCTGCTGGCGCGAGCCGCGGCGGAGGTACTCGCGCATGGCGTGCTCCGCGGAGTACCCGGCCATGACGTCCTCGCCGATGGCGTCGAGGGCCTCGGCGAGGTCGACGGGGGGAGCGAGCGGGTCGGGACCACCCGAGTACCGGGCGTAGCGGGCCCGGTGCCCCCGGGCCATCCCGTGCGGCCCGCGGCCGCCCGGCACACCTGGGGACTCGCTCATCCGTAGACCGTCTCGCCGTCGGCGCTGTCCTTGTCGATCCGGCGGGCGAGGTACAACGCCTCGAGCGCCAGCTCCACGGCACCGGCACGTCCGCCGTCCGTCGTCGCGCCCAGCCGGTCGGCCAGCTGGTCGTAGAGGTCGGACTCGCCCAGCACCGGCAGCCCGGTCAGCACGTCGCGCGCCGACACCTGCTCGCCGGTCGTGACACTGGCACCGTTCTCCAGGGCGGAGACGAGCAGCCCCAGGTCGATGCCGCCGAGGTGGCGGCGCGCGGTCTCGGCGACGGCGGTGCGCAGCAGGTGGGTGAGCACCTCCTGCTCGCGGCCCTCCTCGCCGGTCTCGAACTCGATCTTGCCGCCGAGGACCTCGACGGCGCTGTCGAGGTCGACGACGCGGGCGACCGCCTCGTCCTCACCCTGCCGGGTGGCACGGTGCAGGGCGGAGGCCGCAACCGTCTCGGCGCCGGCGATCGCGAAGCGGGCCGAGACGCCCGAGCGCTGGTCGACCGACGAGGACTCCCGCAGCCCGCGGGTGAAGCGCGCGAGGATCTCCACGAGGTGGTCGGGCAGCTCGGCGACGAGGTCGGCCTCCTGCCGGATCACGGCCATCTCGTCCTCGAGCTCACGCGGGTAGTGGGTACGGATCTCGGCACCGAACCGGTCCTGCAGCGGCGTGATGATCCGGCCCCGGTTGGTGTAGTCCTCGGGGTTGGCGCTGGCCACGACGAGCACGTCCAGGGGCAGCCGCAGGACGTACCCGCGGATCTGGATGTCGCGCTCCTCCATGACGTTGAGCATCGCCACCTGGATGCGCTCGGCCAGGTCGGGCAGCTCGTTGATCGCGACGATCCCCCTGTGGCTGCGGGGGATCAGGCCGAAGTGGATCGTCTCGGGGTCGCCCAGGGAGCGGCCCTCGGCCACCTTCATCGGGTCGACGTCGCCGATGAGGTCGGCCACGGAGGTGTCCGGGGTGGCGAGCTTCTCGGCATACCGCTCGTCGCGATGGCGCCACGCCACCCGCAGGTCGTCGCCGAGCTCGGCGGCACGCCGGATGGACGCCGGGGAGACGGGGTGGAACGGGTGCTCGCCGAGCTCGGAGCCCTCGATGACGGGGGTCCACTCGTCGAGCAGGCCGACGAGGCTGCGCAGCAGGCGGGTCTTGCCCTGGCCGCGCTCGCCGAGCAGGACGACGTCGTGCCCGGCGAGCAGCGCCCGCTCGAGCTGGGGGATCACGGTGCTCTCGAAGCCGTGCAGGCCGGGCCAGGGGTCCTCGCCGGCAGCGAGCTTGGCCAGCAGGTTGTCGCGGACCTCCTGGCGCAGCGGCTTGTGCTGGTGGCCGGAGGCGCGCAGCTCGCCCACGGTGCGGGCGGTGGGAGCGGGAGTCGGGGTGGTGGTCGCGGAGGAAGGGTGCGTCACCGCCTCACGCTAACTCCGTTGCCCCGGATTGGGTATGCCGGGCGTCCACCCCGGTGGTCGCGCCCGGCGCCCGCGCAGTGCGAAACCGCTTCAGCCCATTGTCTTCTGGCCGTCGAGCGCCTCGCGGATGATGTCGGCGTGACCGGCGTGCTGGGACGTCTCGGCGATGATGTGCAGCGCCGCCCGACGGACCGTCCACGTCGCGCCCGGCTCGAACCAGGGCGCCTTCGGCAGCTCGTGCGCGGTGTCGAGGTCGAGGGTGCGGACGAGCTCGTCGGTCCTGGCGGCGACCTCCTCGTAGCGGGCCAGCTGCCCGGCGAGGGTCTCGTCCTCGGTGAGGCGGTGTGAGTCCCGGAAGGCAGCCACCTCCGGCGGCGGGTTCTGCCAGTCGATGGACGACCAGTCGATGTCGGGGGCGGTGCCGGCGCCCTCGGTCATGAACGTCGCCCAGTTGGCCTCGGTCTCGGCGACGTGCTTGATGAGGCCGCCGAGCGTCAGCTCGCTCACGGTGGTCCGGGTGCGGGCCTGCTCGTCGGTGATGCCGCGGACGGTGAACAGCAGGAAGCCGCGGTGGCGGCGCAGCGTCTCGACGATGTCGTCGCGCTCGCGCGAGCCGGGGGAGGCGTGCTGTGTCTGGGGCGAGGAGGTGTCCATGGATCCAGCGTAGGAGCTCTTCCGGCCAGTTCGTGACCTGATTTCCCGGTCGTTCCGCAGCTCCCGGGGAGCTGTCCTACACTCGAACATGTGTTCGACAAACAGCCCCGGACGGCAGCCGTGCCGCCGGGCTGGCCGCCGCTCGTCCCGCCCCCCGAGGCCGACGGGTGGCAGGTGCCGGCGGTGTCGTGGCTGCTCGACTTCTGCCCGGCGGACTACCGGCTCTACGCCTCGTGGCGCCGCCAGCCGGTGGCGCTCGCCTGGCTCGCGACCCGCCACATCGAGGCCCAGCTCGTCGCGATGCGGCAGGCGTACCGCGAGGTGCGCGTGGAGCTCGGGGAGCACCTCACCGACGAGGGGCTCGCGCAGGTGCTCGCCGACCTCGAGGCCGAGGGCGTGCGGCTGCTCGCCGCACGCCGCAGCGCCGGCCTGGTCTACGACGCCTTGCAGGGCAAGCGCTACGTACCCCGGCTCTGAGGCCGGGCCTCCGCCACTCTGGTGTGGCATCCGGGTGTGACCAGTGGCGGCCCCGAGGGCATCCGCAACTCGAGTGGGCCAGCCGTCAGAGGGCTGGCGCGGATGGTCAACGACAGTTCCGCAGCACCTCGCACCACCGGGGTTCTGGCCTCAGCGTCTCCGCTGACGAGCTCCCCGCGGATGGGTGGGTCACCCGATGGTCCACGTGTCCCCTTGGCAGGCGCGGTGCAGAGTAGCGACGACCTCCGTTGTCGAGTGGTAGGCGGAATAGCCGACGTCCGAGTTGCAGTCGTCGGCGCCAGTCGAAAGGCCGATGCGCGTGGTCTCGTGGGCTCCGATGTCCGCAACCAGAATGGTGAGATCGTGGGTCAGCCGAATCTGCACCGGCCGGTCGGTGCGATTCGTCACGACCAGGCCAGGTTCGCCACAGCCACCGAGCACCGAAGCAGCCAGGGACACGCCGCAGAGAGCAACGGCATGAGGGAAACCGCTTCGCACCTCGGGCCACCTCCACGACTCGGTATCTGTCAGGCGCCGGTGCCTGGATGACGCAACGCTCTGGGCCCAACTGTGGCAGGGTTCGCGCGCATGGGGAGCTTGGACCGCTACGTCAGCCACGAGTTCTGGTTCGACCACCACAGGTGGGGCCTGGTCGCCGAGGGGGCGGCACGTGACGAGTCGACGGACCCGGACGACCCGGGTGGTGGCGGCGAGTTCGACGGGCTCGTCCTGCGGTGCGGGCCTCGTCTTCAGGTCATGGCAGCAGCGGAGTCAGGTCACGTTCGAGTGGACTGGTGCGCCTTTGAAAGCCCGGACAGCCTGCCCGACAGTGAGGCCGCGTCGTCGACGGTCATGGTCCCCACCCCGCAGAACGAGCTGCGTATCTACGACCACTTCGGGAACACGCAAGGAACGCTGTTGACGTCGAGCAGCGATTCGCTGGTGCGTGTCGAGGTCATGGGCACACACGACTGGGGCGCCGGGGAAGGCGTCGCATGGGGTGCTGCCCAGGAGGTGTACCGGGTGTCGGTGGCCCCGGTGACCGGGCCAGCGAGGTGGACCACCCGCAACCCCACGGACGCCATGCTCTACTGGCTGGCCGACTACGCGCCGAGCATGGGTCTGCCCCGCCCCTCCGACTGGGAACGTCCGGACTGGGAGGACCACGATGTCGACGATCTGGGGCCGTTGGCGGAGATCCAGTTCCGACAGGTCATGAGGTGGATTGGCCGACACGTCCAGGACCGGGGCCGGATTCCCGCGCAACTGCTGCCACACCTTCGACCCGTGCTGCAGATGTGGGAGCAGGAGCGGCTCGACCGCGAGCTGCTGCACGGGGCCGAGCTCGAGATCCGGTCCTACCTCACGTCGATTGAGCACGACCACAGCCTGTTCGACGGGCTCGAGGGGCGAACGGCTCGAGCCGCCTTGTGCCTCGTCGACCCCTCACCCGACAACGTCGACGACCGGATGGCCTGGGTGCAGTCCATGCTCCCGTACGCCTGACGGTCGGTGGCGCCGGCCGGCGAGGTTCCGCGTCGGTGAGGTGCGGCTGCCGGGCACGTCGCGATCCGCGCAAGGGCCGGAGACGGATGCGGATGGTCGATGCTGGCCCCGGCCATCGTGTGCGCCCTCTTCCACGCCGTTGCCGGAAGCCCGGCTTGGTGGGTGTGGCTGGCAGTCGCCGCAGCGCAGGCCGGGGACATCGGTGCGCGGATGAGGTCGCGGGTGCTGTTCCTGTCCTTCATGGCCGGTCAGGGTGGCGGGAGGGCGCACCAGCAGGGCCCTGTCAGCCCTTGACGCCGCCCTCGTTGGCGCCGCGGATGAAGTGGCGCTGGAGGGCGAAGAAGATGACGGCGACCGGGATCGTCGTGAGCAGGGCCGCGCCCAGCTTGAGCGGGTACTGCGTGCCCGTGCCCAGCTGTCCGCTGACGAGGCTGGCGAGACCGGTCACCAGCGTCATGTGCTCGGGGGTGCCCCGGGTGACGACGAGGAAGTGCGAGAACTCGTTCCACGACCCCTGGAACGACAGGATCGTCAGCGTGATCAGGGCCGGCCGTGCCATGGGCAGCACGACCGACCAGAAGGTGCGGAAGATGCTCGCGCCGTCCATCCTGGCGGCCTCCTCGATCGAGACCGGCACCGAGTCGAAGAACTGCTTCATGATGAAGACGCCCGCGCCGTCGACGATCAGCGGCAGGATCATCGCGGCATACGTGTCGTAGATCCCGAGGTAGTTGACCATGAGGAACTTCGGGATGAGCAGCGCGACGCTGGGCACGCTCATCACCGCCAGCAGGGCCGCGAAGACGAAGCCGCGCCCGCGGAACCTGAGGCGGGACAACGCATACCCGGCCAGGCTGTCGAGGAAGACGCGACCCACGGTGACGACGACGGCGATGACCACCGAGTTCGACAACCACCGCATGAAGGGCACGCTGCCGGCGCCCTGCCCGAAGATCTGCTTCCACGCGTGCAGGTCGAAGGGGTTGGGGACCAGCGACAGCGGGTGGGCCGCGGCGTCCGGGTCGGTCTTGAACGACGTCGCGATCTGGATGAGGAACGGGTAGATGAACAGGACCGAGAAGAGCGCGAGGGCCACGTAGAGCAGCACCTGCCGCAGCGGGCTGGTACGGCGGTTCACCGGGCCACCGCCTTCGACCGGCGCAGCAGAGGTCGACGCTCGTCCTTGTCGGTCAGCACCCAGCGCTGGATCCGGGTGAGCACCACGATGATCGCGAAGACGACGAACGCCATGGCCGCACCCGATCCGTACTTGAAGTTGCCGAAGCTCTGCTGGTAGCTGAGGTATGCCGGTGTGAGCGTCGTGCCGTTGGGGTTGCCCTTGCCCATGACGTAGATCTGGTCGAAGACCTGCCAGGTGCCGATGAGCCCCAGGGTGATGACGAGGAAGAGCGTCGGCCGGATCATCGGGATGGTGACGTGGCGCAGCTTCTGCCAGCCGCTCGTGCCGTCGAGGGCGGCGGCCTCGTCGATCTCGACGGGGAGGTCCTGCAGCGCCGCGATGAACATGAGCATGAACGTCCCCGACGTCGTCCACACGACGAGGATGATGATGACGCTGAGTGCGACGGAGGGTCCTGCGACCCAGTCCCACAGCGAGCGGCCGAGGATCTGGCCCTGTGCCCACCCGGGGTTGTCCACGCCGACGGCGTTGAACAGCAGGTGGACCAGGCCACGGTCGTCGGTGAACCAGCTCGGCTGGCCGGCGCCGATCGCGCCCAGGAGGGCGTTGACCGCGCCCGTGGCGGAGAACAGGAAGAGGAAGACCGTCGAGATGGCGATCGAGCTCGTCACCGACGGGAAGTAGAACGCCGTGCGGAAGAAGCCCTTGGCCTTGAGCATCCGGTTGTTGACCAGGAGTGCGAGCCCGAGGGCCAGGACCGTCTGCAGGGGCACGACGAACAGCACGTACCAGAAGGTGTTGCCGATCGACTGCATGAAGTTGGAGCGCGTGAGGCCGTCGCGGACGAACAGGTCGCTGTAGTTCCGCACCCCGACGAACTCGGCTCCCGGGCCACCGCCGAACGGGTTCACCGAGCCGTTCCAGTTGGTGAGGCTGACCCACAGGGCCATGACGATCGGGACCACCATGAACAGCCCCAGGATGACGATCATCGGGCTGACGAAGACCCACCCGGCCACGCCCTCACCGCTGCGGATCCCTTTCCCCGCACCGGCTCCGCGGCCGCCAGGTGCGCCGCGTCCGCCCCGCCCGCGGGGGGTGCGGGCGGTCGCTGTCAGGGCCTCCGTGCGCACCGCCTGGTTCGCGCTGCTGCCGAGCTGGGTCATGGGTCCTCCTGGGGCGTGCCGCCGCGCGGCGGCCGGGGGAACGGGAGTGCGGGGGTGGGTCAGGAGTGGTGGCGGGCGGCGTGCGAGGCGTCGGG
>NZ_JBHUYG010000121.1:0-10874 GCF_042668795.1 Pedococcus sp. NPDC057267
AGACTGGCTCCACCAGTACAACCACCACCGCGCCCACACCGCCCTCGCCGGACGACCACCCATCAACCGCGTCAACAACCTCGCGGGTCAGTACAGCTAGGCGGCTTCCGGCCGCCCGATACAGGACCTTGGTCCCGGTCCGTGGCCCGTCGCGACCTGGCCCCCGGCGCGTCGCGACCGGGTCACCGACGCGCGCGGCCGCCGCCTGCGCCCCGTGGGGGCAGGAGGCCCGCACAGTCCTCGAGCCGCCCGGCACGACCGGCGACCGCCAGGGCCCGCAGGGCCGTGACGTCGTCGGCGAATCCGGGCACGTCGCTGCGCAGGGGGTGCCCGTGCGCACCGACCGGCCCCCCGTCCACCAGCAGGAGGGCAACGCCCGGGTGCGACTCGTGCACCAGCCCGACCACGCGGTCGAGCTCCCGGCGACGCAGCCGCGGGGTGGGTGCCACGTCCACGACGACCGCGTCCACGCCCGGCTCCTCACAGAGGCTGTCGAGGACGGCGGCCAGCGGCCCCGGGCCGACGTCCCGCTCGAGGGCCACGACCGCGTCGCGCACGCGGGTGCCCGGGACGAGTGCCTTGACCCGGCGCTCGACGTACTGCGTGAGGTCGGGCAGCGACAGGCCCAGCGCAGGCAGGCGGCGGTTGGCACCGGCGTGCTCGCTCCACGGGTCGTTGGTCAGCAGCACCACCCGCGCTGCGGGGGACCCGGTGCCCGCGGCACAGAGCCGGCCGGTCGACACCAGCTCGTGCACGTCGGATGCCGGGACGAACCACGGGGAGCCGCCGCCGGTCGAGGGGCCCTGGCCGAGCCGCGCCACCACGGGAGCCCCGTGGGGTGCCTGGTGGGCGAGCGCCCGGGCCAGCGCACGGCCGCTCGTCGTGTCCGACGAGACCAGCACGACCCCGACTCCGGGCTCACCCGCGAGCCACGCGGCCGCATCCGGCACGCCCACGCCCACCGCGGCACCGAGGTCGACCGCCGCCGCGACGCCGACGTGGTGCCGTGCCAGTCGCGTGACGAGCTCGGTCCCGCGGCCCCGGTCGCCCACGACCGCGACCGTCCCGGGTCGCAGGTGGGCGGCGGCCGTACCGACCGACAGTGCCCCCGGCTCACGGGTCCCGGCGACGAGCCGCGCCCCCGGCCCCACGACACGGGCTCCGGTGGCTGCCGCCACCCGGGCCGCCTCCAGGACGGTCGTGGTGACCTCCTGGGTGGGCCGGCCGGACCCGAGCACGACCGCACGGGCGCCCGCCCCGACGACGTCCCGGACCACGCGGGCGGGGTCCGAGACGTCACCGACCACGGCGAGGTCGAGCAGGGGTGGCAGCTCGCTGCCGTGGCCGCGGACGATCGGGACCGTGAGGTGGCGCACGGGTGCGCTGCTGCGGACCCGGAGGGCGCCCGGCCCCCCGGTCCAGCGCTCGGGTCCCTCCTCGCGCACGACCACGACCGACTCGGGGTGGAACAGCGGTTCGAGGTACTCGTGCCAGGCGATGTCGGTGCGCGCGCCCATGGCACGGCGCAGGTCCTCCACGCGGTCCAGGTCGATCCAGACGTCCGCAACCCCCTCCGACGCGTCCACCCGGACGTCGGGGCCCAGGTGGCGCAGGACGTCGAGCATCTGGCCGTTCGTGCTCAGGACCTGCCCGCTCAGGGAGTGCAGCCCGCGCGCGAGCGACCGGTCCACGAGCCCCTCGAGCACGAGCGTCCCCACCCCGTGGCCCTGGACGCGGTCGGCGACGGCCACCGCGAACTCCGCGCTGTCCTGGTCGAGACGGTGCGTCGACCCGACGGCGACCACCGTGTCCCCCATCGTGGCGACCAGGGCGTCCAGGGTGCGGTGGCGGTCCAGCAGGACCGCCGTGTACTCCTCCGACAGCGGGGAGGCAGACAGGAAGCGCTGGTAGCTGGAGCGGGCGGACAGCCCGTCGAGCAGCCGCTGGATGCGGTCCTGGTCGTCCAGCCGTGGCACCCGGAGCACCACGGGCGCCCCGTCACGCGTCAACGTCCTGCCCGGCACCGCCCTCACCAGCCTCCCTCCCCTGCGCCCACTCTCGCGTCGGCAGCCGGTTCCCGGCCCGGGTCCAAGGTCCCTGTGGTGAGGCTCCGGGTACGCCGACGATGGTTCCAGTCCGCGGTGGGCCGCCCCGCAGGACGAGGCGTCGGGACCAGCCGGCGGCGGCCGGAGGGAGCCACCGTGTCCGTCATCCTCAGCTTCGCCGGGGCGGCCGGCACCGTGACCGGCAGCAAGTTCGTCGTGGAGCACGCGGGCTCGCGGACGCTGGTCGACGCGGGTCTCTACCAGGGCGAGCGGTCCTGGCGCCGGCTCAACTGGGAGCACGCCATCGGGCACCCGGAGACCGTGGACGACGTCGTCCTGACGCACACCCACCTGGACCACTGCGGCTACCTGCCCGCCCTCGTGCGCCAGGGCCTCCACGGCCCGGTGTGGGCCAGCGCGGGCACCGCGGGCCTGCTGCCGATCGTCCTGCGGGACAGCGCGCACCTCCTCGAGGAGGAGGCGGCATACGCCCAGGCGGCGGGGTACTCCAAGCACGACCCCGCGCTGCCCCTGTACACCGCGGCCGACGTCGAGCGCGTCCTCGACCTCGTGCGGCCCGTGCCGTTCGCGACGGCGCAGCACACCGCCGGAGGCGCGACGGTGACCCTCCACCGGGCCGGGCACGTCCTGGGCTCGGCCTCGGTGCACGTCATGGTCGGCGGGCGCTCGGTGCTCTTCTCCGGCGACCTGGGCCGCCCCACCCACCCGCTCCTCCTGCCTCGCGAGGACCCGCCGGCCGCGGACGTCGTGGTGCTCGAGTCGACGTACGGCGACCGGCTGCACCCGCACTCCGCAGGCTCGGACCAGCACGAGCCGCTCGCGGCCGCCATCCGCCGGACCATCGGCCGCGGCGGGTCCGTGCTCATCCCCGCGTTCGCCGTCGACCGCACCGAGCTCGTGCTGCTGGCGCTGGCCAGGCTGCGGGCCCAGGGCCGCATCCCGTCCGTGCCCGTCCACGTGGACAGCCCGATGGCCCTCGCGGCGCTCGAGGTCTACCAGCGGCCCGACCTCGCACCCGAGATGCGGCCCGACGCCATCGCCGAGCTGCTGGAGATGACCGACGTGCACGAGGCCAGGACCGCCGACGAGTCACGGCGCCTGAACACCCCGGGGACGCCGTGCATCATCGTCTCCGCCTCCGGGATGGCCACCGGCGGTCGCGTCGTGCACCACCTCGCCAGCCTGCTGCCGCACGCCAGGAACGCCGTGGTGCTCACCGGCTACCAGGCGGTGGGGACCCGCGGACGCTCGCTGCAGGACGGGGCGCGCGAGCTCAAGGTGCTCGGCCAGTACGTCCGCGTGCGCGCGGAGGTGGTCGTCGACGACACCTTCTCGGTCCACGCCGACGCGGACGAGCTCGTGTCGTGGCTGGACCGGCTGCCCCGGCCGCCGGAGGTCGTCTACCTCGTCCACGGCGAGCCGGCCGCGCGAGACGCCCTCGCCCACCGCGTCCGCGAGCACCTCGACTGTGCCGTCGCGCTCCCGCGCCTCGGCGAGCGGGTCGTCCTGTGACGGCCCACCACCCGCACCGCCCCCACCCGGGTGGTCCCTACCCCGCGAAGGAGAGCCCCATGTCCGGTTCGGCATCGACCCCACCGCGCATCCGCCAGTGGCAGGTCCAGCTCACCCTGTTCGAGCACGAGGGCGCCACCCACGCCCGCGCCGTCCTGCACGGCGACTCCCCCACCCCGATCGAGGCGGCCGGTGACAGCGCCCGTGGACCGAACGACAGCGACGTCCCGGAGATCGGCGACGAGGTGGCCGTCGCCCGCGCCCTGCGACGGCTGGCCGACCGGCTCCTCGACACGGCCGCCGGGGACATCGAGGAGGTCACCGGCGAGCACGACGTCACCCTGCGGCCGCTCTGACGCATCCGGGCCGCCATGACCGGCACGGAGTCCGCCACGACGCTCACGACACTTCGCGAGCCGGACCCGCGGGAGTCGGCGGACCGCCTGTTGCGCGACCTGCGCACGAGCCGCCGCGGCCTCGCCGGTCGTGAGGCCGCGCGGCGGCTGGCGGTCACGGGTGAGAACGTTCTCGTCCGGTCCGGGCGACGGCTGTGGGTGCGCGAGCTGCTGCGACAGCTGACCCACCCGCTGGCCGCCCTGCTCTGGCTCGCGGCCCTGCTCGCCCTCGCCAGCGGCACCGTCCCCCTCGCGGTCGCCATCGTCGTGGTCGTGCTCCTCAACGCGCTCTTCGCGTTCGCCCAGGAGCGTCACGCGGTCCGCGCCGTGGAGGCGCTCGAGGCATACCTCCCCCAGCAGGTTCGGGTGCGGCGCGACGACGTGCTGGTGACTCTCGAGGCACGGCTGCTCGTACCCGGCGACGTGGTGGCGGTCAGTGAGGGCGAGAGGGTCTCCGCCGACGCGCGGGTCATCAGCGGCTCGGTCGAGGTCGACCTGTCGACCCTGACCGGCGAGTCGCTCCCCGTCGCCCGCGGGGTCGAGGGCCGCGTGGACGCCCCGCTGCTGGAAGCCACCGACCTGCTCTTCAGCGGCACGTCCTGCGTGGGCGGGGACGCGGAGGCGGTCGTGTACGCCACGGGCATGCACACCGAGCTCGGGCGCATCGCGGCGCTGGCCCAACGCACCGAGCCCGACCCCAGCCCACTCGAGCAGCAGGTCACCCGGGTCGCGCGGCTCATCGCCCTCGTGGCCGTCGGCACCGGGCTGGCGTTCATCCCCGTCGGCACCCTCGTGGCCGGGATGTCGGTGGCGGACACGGTCCAGTTCGCCATCGGGCTGCTCGTGGCCAACGTCCCCGAGGGACTGCTCCCGACCATCACCCTCGCCCTGGCCCTGGGGGTCCGCCTGCTGGCCCGCAGCGGTGCCCTGGTGAAGCGGATCTCCGCCGTGGAGACCCTGGGGTCGACCAGCGTCATCTGCACGGACAAGACCGGCACCCTCACGCTCAACCGCATGCGGGTCGTCCGCTGCTGGACCCCGTCCGGCACGACCACGGTCGACCCGGCTGCCGGCACCCCCCTGGCGGGGGCACGGCGCCTGGTTCGCGCCGCCGCGACCTGCACCAGCGCCACCTGGGACCCCGACGTCCCGTCCGTCGAGCACGGCGACCCCACCGAGGTCGCACTGCTGCGGGCCGCCCCGCTGGCCGGCCTGCGCGTGCCCGACCACTCCGACCGGCTTCAGGTCTTCCACTTCGACCCCGCCCTCAAGCGGATGTCGGCGGTGCACGCCGACGGAGGTGACCGGCTCGTCCTGGCCAAGGGAGCACCCGAGTCGCTCGTCGCGCTGTGCCGCTTCGTCGGGGCCGAGGACGGCACCGACCTGCTGCTCACCGAGGAGCAGCGCACCGCCGTCCTCGCGCTGGTCGACGCGTGGGCGCGCGAGGGGCTGCGGGTCCTCGCCGTGGCGTCCCGCCGCGTGTCCCCGGCGGAGCCCGACCGGCTCGAGCGGTCCGGGGCCGAGCGCGACCTCACGCTCGTGGGGCTCGTCGCGCTGGTGGACCCGCCCCGCACCGAGATCGCGCCGGCCGTGCAGGCCTGCCACTCCGCCGGCATCCGGCTGGTCATCGTGACCGGCGACCACGGGCTCACCGCCAAGGGGATCGCGCAGCAGGTCGGCATCGGCGACGCGGACACCCCTGTGGTGACGGGGCGAGACCTCGACGCGATGGGCGACGCCGAGCTGGACGCGCTGCTCGAGGCGCACGACGAGCTGATCTTCGCCCGCAGCTCGCCCGAGGCCAAGCTGCGGATCGCCGACGCGCTGCGGGCGCTCGGCCACGTCGTGGCGATGACCGGGGACGGCGTCAACGACGCGCCGGCGCTGCGCCGGGCCGACATCGGGGTGGCCATGGGGCGCACCGGCACCGACGTCGCCCGCGAGGCCGCCACGATGGTGCTCACCGACGACAACTTCGCCACCATCGTGGCCGCCGTCCGGTCCGGACGACAGGTCTACGACAACGTCCGCAAGTTCATCGTCTACATCTTCGCCCACGCCACCCCCGAGGTCGTGCCCTTCCTCGCGTACGCACTGTCGGGCGGACGGATCCCCTTGCCGCTCACCGTGATGCAGATCCTCGCGATCGACCTGGGCACGGAGACGCTGCCCGCGCTGGCGCTCGGACGGGAGTCGGCGGAACCGGGGATCATGGAGGCGCCCCCACGGCGCCGTGGCCAGAACGTGGTCGACCGGACGATGCTCGGCCGGGCGTGGGGGCTGCTCGGGGGCCTGTCCGCGGCACTGGTGCTCACGGCATACCTGGTCACCCTGCGGGCCGGCGGCTGGCGGCCCGGCGCCGACGTCGCGACGGGACCGCTGCACCACACGTGGCAGCAGGCGACCACCATCTCCTTCCTCGCGATCGTGGCGTGCCAGGTCGGGACCGCCGTCGCGGCACGGACCCAGCGTGCGTCGTTGCGACGCACCGGGCTCCTGACCAACCCGCTGCTGGGGTGGGGCATCGCGTTCGAGCTCGCGTTCGCGGCCGCGGTGGTGCTCCTGCCGGCCGCGCAGCGCGTCTTCTCGACCGCTGCACCCGAGCCGTGGCAGGTCGCCCTGCTGCTCCCGATGCCGGTGCTGGTGTGGGGTGCGGACGAGGTGTGGCGCTGGCGCCGGCGACGGTCGCGGCCGACTGCCGCGGCGGGACCAACGGCCCGTCCCTGAGGCCGTCGGGCGGCCCGATGCTGGATGTCGGGAAGGGAGATGGTCCGGATGTCAGACCACGTGCGCACACCGATGGGTTCGGACACGACGGAGGACAGCGAGCTGCGGGAGCGGGCGCTCAAGCGGCTCAAGGACAAGCGCGGCCTGATGGCGCACGTCCTGTCGTACGTCATGGTCAACGGCCTGCTCATCACCATCTGGTTCGTCACCGGCGCCGGGTTCTTCTGGCCGGTGTTCATCCTGCTCGGGTGGGGAATCGGCCTCGTGTTCAACGCCTGGGACGTCCTGTGGCCGGAGCCCGGTCCCGAGCGGGTGCAGGCCGAGATGGATCGCCTGCGCCGACGCGAGCACCCGGGGGGAACCCCATGACGACCCCCACCGGCCGCCCCGTCGTCGTCGGCGTCGACGGCGCCACGTACACCCGCAGCGCCCTCGACTGGGCCCTCGAGGAGGCCGTGCGCGAGGGCTGCGGCATCATGCTCGTCCACGGGCGCTCGGTGCCGGTCCAGGGTCCGCACATCGAGCCGCTCATGGAGGCCTCCGACGCGGTGGCGCAGCGCATCCTGAAGTCCGCACGCCAGCGCATCCACGGTGTCTCCCCTGGCACCGAGGTGACGACCGCAACGGGGATCGGCAGCCCGGGGATGCTCCTCGTCGACGCGTCCCGGGACGCCCGGCTCGTCGTGGTCGGTGCACGGGGCCGTGGCTCGGTCGCCAGCGCCTTCCTCGGGTCGACGTCGGTCGACGTGACCGCCCGGGCGCACTGCCCTGCCGTCGTCGTGCGCGAGCTGCCCGCCACCAGCTCCGCACCCTCGGGCGTCGTCGTCGGGTCGGACGGGTCGGAGCTCAGCGCCGCCGCCATCGGTGAGGCGTTCCGCGAGGCCGACTCCCGCGGTGCCCCGCTGACGGTGGTGCACACGTGGTCGATCGAGCTCGCCGACACCGGCATGACCATGCTGGGGTCCGACGAGGCACGCCAGCGGATCGCCGAGTCGGAGTCGGCGCTGGCGGCACAGGCGGTCGCCGGCTGGGCAGAGAAGTACCCGGACGTGGAGGTGCGGACCGTGGTCCTCAACGCCCACCCCGTCGAGACGCTCGCCGAGGCGTCGCGCGACGCCGAGCTCGTCGTCGTCGGCAGCCGGGGCCGGGGAGGGTTCCGCGGGCTGCTGCTCGGGTCGGTGAGCCAGGGCGTCCTGCACCACGCGCACTGCCCCGTCATGGTCGTGCGACCGGAGGACGGGCGAGCGGAGGACGGGTCATGACGCCCCAGGCCGCCGCGAACCCCGCGCCGCCCGCGGACGAGAACCCTCCGGCCACGATGCGCTACTGGCTGGTCCGCGTCGCCATCTCCGAGCGCGGGGACAGCACGTGGGCCCGGGCCGTGCTGCGCACCAACCCGGGCCGCGAGCTCGACGCCACCGGGCGCGCGGTGTGCCGGGCAGAGGACCTGCCGGACCACGAGATCGGCGACGAGGTGGCCACCGCCCGCGCGCTGCGCGCCCTTGCCGACCGGCTGCTCGAGCGCGCCACCGCCGACATCACGCAGGTCACCGGCGAGCACGACGTGTCGCTGCGGCACCACTGAGCGCCACACCCACCGCTGCGCGCCGCACCCCCACCGAGCGCACCCCACGGAGTGTGGCACCACCGAGCGCGGCACCACCGCCGGCCGGGTCCCGTCGGGCCCGGGTCCCCGATCCGGTGCGGGCGGTCCGGTGCGGGCGGTCCGGTGCGAGCGGCCGCGTTCAGGCGTCGGACCAGCCTGCCAGGACGGCGACACCGGTCACCCGGCCGGTGGCGAGGTCGTCCAGCGCAGCGTCCGCCTGCTCGAACGGGTAGCTGGTCACCTGCGCCCGCACCTGCAGCCGCCCCGCGAGCCGCAGGAGCTCCTCGCCGTCGGCCCGCGTGTTGGCGGTGACGGTCGTGAGCCGCTTCTCCAGGAACAGGTGCCGCTGGTAGTCCAGGACGGGCACGTCGCTCAGGTGGATGCCGGCCAGCACCAGCGAGCCACCGCGGTCCAGCGCCTCGAGGGCGACCGGCACGAGGTCGCCCACCGGGGCGAAGACGATGGCCGCGTCCAGCGGCACCGGGGGCTCGTCGTACGCGTCGCCGGCCGACGCCGCACCGAGCTCGAGCGCCATCAGCCGGGCCCGCGCCCCGCGTGTGAGCACGTGCACCTCCGCCCCCTGCGCCAGCGCCACCTGCGCCGTGAGGTGCGCGCTCGCACCGAAGCCGTAGAGCCCGAGGCGCCCTCCCGGGGGCAGCGCCGCCCGCCGCAGCGCCCGGTACCCGATGATGCCGGCGCACAGCAGCGGCGCGGCCTGCTCGGCCGGCAGGGAGTCCGGCACCCGGTAGGCGAACGCGGCGGCCGCGACGACGTACTCGGCATACCCGCCGTCGTGGTCCCAGCCGGTGAACTCCGCCCGCGGGCAGAGGTTCTCGGTGCCACTGCGGCACCACCGGCACTCGCCGCAGGTGTGGCGCAGCCACGCGACGCCGACACGGTCGCCTGCGCGGAAGCGCCCGCCGGACCCGGGGCGGACGACGGTGCCGACCACCTCGTGCCCGGGGACGACGCGGGGACGGTGCGGCGCGAGGTCCCCGTCGGCGACGTGCAGGTCGGTCCGGCAGACCCCGCACGCCTCGACGCGCACGAGCACCTCCCCCGGCGCCGGCTCGGGCACGGGCCGGTCGACCAGGCGCAGCCGTCCCGGGGCGCCTCCTCGGCCCGTGACCTCCCACGCCCTCATCCGCAGTCCCCCTCCGTCCAGGGCCCCGTGTGGGGCCCGGCCCCACTCCAGCACGACGGGCCGCGCGGGCACCAGGACCCAGGTCCCGTCGCCGTGCCGAGGACCCGTGCGCCGGTCGCCCGCCTCAGTGCTCGTCGAGGTCGGACCAGTCGAGGGCGTCGCCGTTCAGGCGCGACCAGCCCCCGCCGAGGAGGATCTCGAGCAGCTCCTCCATCTCGGCGTGGGTGAGCCGACGCTCGTCCGGGCGCCCCTCCTCGACCACGCTCCCGCCTCCCCGGCGTCGAGGGCGCCTGCACGCCCGTGTCCCCAACGTCGGTCAGGCGCCACTGCCCGGCAACCGGGCCGTGGCGCCCGTGGGCGTGTCGCGCGGTGATACCAGCCGAACGGCCGAGTCTGCCGTTCGCCGCGGGACCAATGACCCTGAGCGTCGCCGGCGCCGGGGGGTTGACTCGAGATCGGGGGCGGACCGCCCGCACCGGGACGAGGGAGCAGGTATGCCGCAGACGTCGAGGACACCGCGGACCCACACCGCCGACCCCACGGGGGACGGCCTGACGCACCTGTCGGTGCGCGAGCTGCTGCAGCGGCTGGCCGCCTGCGAGGAGGAGCTGCGCTCCCCGCTGCCCGAGGACCCGCTGTCGTCGCCCGCTTCGTCGGCCGGCTCGCCCGCAGGCCTGGCGGCGGGTGCGCGCGGGTCCGGCCGGCACGTCGCGGGCCGCCAGGCGCCGGGCGCGGGGCTGTCGATGCCGGGCCAGCAGCCCCCGGCCGAGCGGCAGGCCCTCCTGCGCGAGGAGGCCGCGATCTCGCGCGAGCTGCAGCGGCGTCGGCACCTGCGCCACCCGCGCCAGCACGCCGCCGAGCGGCGCCCGTCGGCGGCCTGGCCGCCCCCACCGTGGTGACAGGAGAGGCCATGACCACTGAGACGACGGCCGGCTACCCGGTCGAGACGGTGACCCTGCACGACGAGCCCACCCTGGTGCTGCGCGGCACCGTGGCAGGGGGCCAGGTGGCGACCTTCATGCAGGAGGCGTTCGCCCGCGTGGCACGGGTCGCCGGGAGCGACGGGATGCACATCGCAGGGCCCCCCTTCGCGCGCGTGCACCCCGACAAGGGTGGCACCTTGCAGGTCGAGGCGGGCTTCCCCGTGAGCGGGGTGGCCCTGGGCCAGGGCGACGTCAAGGTCTCGCACCTGCCGGGCGGCACGGCCCTGCGCACGACGCACCGCGGCGCGTACGCCCGGAGCCGCCTGGCCCACGAGGCGCTGCACGCATATGCCGCAGAGCACCACCTCACGCCCGCGGGCGACGCGTGGGAGGTCTACCTCGACACCCCGGACGTCCCCCAGCCGCGCACGGTGGTCGTGCTGCCGACCCTGGCCGCGGGCGACGCGGCCCTCGCCGCGGCCGACGCGGCCGACGCGGCCC
>NZ_JBHUYG010000122.1:0-10469 GCF_042668795.1 Pedococcus sp. NPDC057267
CGGCGGCAGGACCGCCGCGATCGCTCAAAGACCGCGGAGCTCGCCGGGCCGTGTCCGGGCGTGTCCGGGTATGCCGGGGCGCCGGGCGCGCGGGGTCAGGCGGGAGCGGCGCCGTCACAGGTGTCGATGATCATGGCCACGGTCCGCGCCACGGTGGCGGGCGCGAGGAGCCGACCACCGAACTCGGTGACGTAGAAGGTGTCCAGGGTCTGGCCGGCATACGTGGCGATGTGGGCCGAGCGCACGGACAGGCCCGCCTTGGCGAACCCGATGCCGAGGTCGTGCAGCAGGCCCGGCCGGTCCTGCGCCCGCACCTCGATCACGGTCGCGTCCTCGGAGGCGTGCGGGACGACGAGAGCCCTCGCCTGCCCGGGCGACCCGGTGCCCGACTCCGCGCTCGGTCGGGCGGCGAACTGGCGGCGACGCTCGAGCAGCCCCAAGGGGGCGCGGTCGCCCGTGGCGAGCCGCTCGAGGCCGCGCACGATCCGGTCGGCCTGCGGCGCCTCGCCGCTGGGGCTCTCGACGTGCCACTCGTTGGCCGCGACGCCGTCGACGGTGCGCAGGATCGCGGTCCGGACCACGAGCCCGTGTGCTGCGAGCAGCCCTGCGGTGTCGGCGAACAGACCCAGCCGGTCGCGGTCGAACACGTCGATCCGGTACGACCCGCCCTGGGGACGGACGACCACGCGCGGCTCTCCCGCGGCGACCGCCTCGAGATCGGACGCGTCGACGGTCACGGTCTGCGCCGGTGGCGGCACGCTCCCCTCCTCCCAGCCGCTGCGGGCGGCCTCGGCGAGCTGGCGCAGCAGGGTGGCGCGCCAGTCGGTCCATGCCTGCGGGCCGGCCGCGCTGGCGTCGGCCTCGGTGAGCGCGACCAGCAGGTCGAACACGTCCCGCGACCCACCGACGGCCGCGCGGGCCGCGGTGACCGTGCCCGGGTCCTGGTGGTCGCGCCGGGTGGCCAGGTCGATGAGCGTCAGGTGCTCGCGCACCAGCGTCTCGACGACCGCGACGTCGGCGGCCCGGTAGCCCAGGCGGGTCGCGACGGCCCGGGCGATCGGCGCCCCCGTCGCGGAGTGGTCGTGCGCACCGGGCAGCTTGCCGATGTCGTGCAGGAGCGCCGCGAGCAGCAGCAGGTCGGCGCGGCCGACCTGCCGCACCAGCCCGCCGGCGAGGACCACCGTCTCGATGAGGTGGCGGTCGACCGTGTGGCGGTGCACCGCGTTGCGCTGCGGGCGCGACCGGACCGCCGCCCACTCGGGGATCCAGCGGTCGACGACGCCGGCCTGGTCGAGACCCTCCCAGACGGCGATGAGCCCGGGGCCGGTGGCCAGCAGGTCGGCGAACAGGTCGCGGGCGATCTCCGGCCACGGCTCGGGCAGGGTCGGCGCCTGGGCGGCGAGGTTGCCGAGGGTGGTGGGGGCGATGGGCAGGTTGTTGCGGGCGGCGACGACCGCGGCCCGCAGCGGCAGGAGCGGGTCGGTCGAGAGCGCGCTGCGCGGTCCGAGGACGACCTCGCCGTCGTGCTCGAACATGCCGAAGCCGAGCGGGTTGAGCTGCGGCCGGCGCGGCCCGACCCGCAGGGTGCGTGCCCGCTGGGACTGCCCGGCGCGGCGCACGGTGCCGTCGAGCGCGTAGGCCACGGTGCGGCCCGCGTTCGCGACGGCCGTGAGCAGGTCGTCGGCGTCGGCGTGACCGAGGAGGGCGGCGACGGCGTCGTGGTCCTCGCGCCCGAGCCGGTCGCGGCCACGCCCCGTCACGACGTGGACGGCGTCGCGCACGTCGAGCAGCACGCGGTGCGCCTCGTCCACCCCCTCGTGCGGGCGGTCGGTCAGCCAGGCCGCGACCAGGGCCCCCAGCACCGTCATGTCGCGCAGGCCGCCGTGGGCCTCCTTGAGGTCCGGCTCGATGCTCTGGGCGAGGTCGCCGTGCCGGGCGTGCCGCGCCTTGAGCGCGTCGAGCAGCTGGGGCAGCCGGCGCCGGGCGTTCGCCCGCCAGTCGTGGGCGACGGTGGAGCGGGCGGCCGCCACGACCTCGGGGTCCCCGGCGACGCAGGTCAGGTCCAGCAGGCCGACGGCTGCGGTGAGGTCACCCGAGGCGACCGTGCGGCACTGGTTCACCGTGCGGACCGAGTGGTCAAGCTTCACGCCGGCGTCCCACACCGGGTACCAGACGCGGTCGGCGAGACCGCGCAGGTCCTCCCCGCTCAGGGACCGGCCGTAGTGCAGGAGGACGAGGTCGAGGTCGCTGAGGGGGCCGGCGTCCCCCCGGGCCAGGCTGCCCACGGCCGCGAGCGCGATCCCCTCGGTGGGCCGGCCGTCGAGGGCCTGGGCCCAGACCGTCCCCAGCCACTCGCGCGTCATCGTGGCGATCGCCTCGCGCCGGGCCGAGCCCGCCCCCGGCGCGTCGAACCCCCGCGCGCCGGCCAGGTCGAGGCGGCGGGCCGCCAGGTCGATCTGCTCCACGCTCATGCTCCTACGGTGCCGTGCCGACGTTTCCGGTTGCCTGCACTGGTGTTACGTCCGTGTTAGGTCCGCCGGGCGGCCGCACACGACACGGGGAAGCGCCCGGGGCTCCTGGGCTCCGGGCACCTCCCCTGCTCGTGGCGGTCCTACAGGGCGTCAGGGCCCCGCTCGCCGGTGCGGACACGGATGACGTCGTCGACCGGGACGGTCCAGATCTTGCCGTCGCCGATCCGGCCGGTCTGTGCGGCCTTGAGGACGACGTCGGCCACCGAGGCGGCGTCCATGTCGTCGACCAGGACCTCGACCCGCACCTTCGGCACGAAGTCGACGGTGTACTCGGCACCGCGGTAGACCTCGCTGTGGCCGCGCTGGCGGCCGTAGCCGGACGCCTCGCTGACGGTCATGCCCGAGATCCCGTAGGCCTCCAGGGCCTCCTTCACCTCGTCGAGCTGGTGCGGCTTGATGATGGCGGTGACGAGCTTCATGCGGATGCCCCCTCGTGGGTCTTGGACGTGGCCGGCTGGGAGGCGATGGTGGCCCCGCTCCCGAACCTGCCACCAGAGTGCCCGGTGATGTCGTAGGCGGACTCGGCGTGCTCGCTCAGGTCGACCCCGGAGACCTCGTCGGCCTCGGCAACCCGGAAGCCGATGGTCTTGTGGATCGCCAGGCCGATGACGTAGGTCACCACGAAGGAGAAGACCAGGACCGTCGCCGCACCGAGGAACTGCGCCCACAGCTGGGCGAACCCGCCGCCGTAGAACAGGCCCTCGTTGACGGCGAGACCGGCAGCACCCGTCGGGCTGCCCTTGGTGGCGAGGAGGCCGATGAGCAGGGTGCCGATGAGGCCACCGACGAGGTGGACGCCGACCACGTCGAGGCTGTCGTCGAAGCCGAGCTTGAACTTGAGGCCGACTGCGAGGGCGCAGCCGACACCGGCGACGAGGCCGACGACCAGGGCGCCGATCGGCGAGACCGTGGCACAGGCCGGGGTGATGGCGACCAGGCCGGCGACGACGCCCGAGGCGGCACCGAGGGAGGTGGCGTGACCGTCACGCAGCTTCTCCGTGATGAGCCAGCCGAGCATGGCGGTGCAGGTGGCGGCGAGGGTGTTGACCCAGACGCCAGCGGCCTGCGCGCCGGCGCCCAGGGCCGAGCCCGCGTTGAACCCGAACCAGCCGAACCACAGGATGCCCGCGCCGATCATGACCAGCGTGAGGTTGTGCGGACGCATCGGGTCCTTGGCGAAGCCGATGCGCTTGCCGAGCACGATCGCGAGCGCCAGGCCCGCCGCCCCGGCGTTGATGTGGATGGCCGTGCCACCGGCGAAGTCGTACGCGCCGGCTCCGCCGAACAGCAGGCCGTCGGCCTTGTTGGCGATCCAGCCGCCCTTCTCCGCGGCATACCCGCTGAAGGCGAACACCCAGTGGGCGGCCGGGAAGTAGACGAGCGTCGCCCACACGACCGTGAAGACGGTCCAGGCGGTGAACTTGGCCCGGTCGGCGATGGCGCCGGAGACCAGGGCGACCGCGATGATCGCGAAGACGACCTGGAAGGCCACGAACGCCGGTGCCGGGATGCCGCCCGCCGCTGCGACGCCCTTGGCGGCGTCGGCGGGGACGAAGCCGTAGATCTGGTCGAGGACGCCCTTGAGGCCGAAGTGGGTGAAGGGGTTGCCGATGAGGCCCCCGCCCACGTCCGGCCCGAAGGACTCGCTGTAGCCCCACAGGATCCAGACCGTGCCGACCGTCCCCATGCTGATGAAGCTCATCATCATCATGTTGAGGACGCTCTTGGTCCGGACCATGCCTCCGTAGAAGAGGGCGAGGCCGGGGGTCATGAACAGCACGAGGGCCGCCGCGGCGAGGACCCACGCGGTGTTCCCGCTGTCGGTGAACGGCGTGTCGGCCGCCACGAAGGTGATTGCGCTCATGGCAGGAAACTGTGGCGGGCGCCGGTTTCGTGTCGTGCCGGGCTTTGTTACGGCCGTGTTAGCGAAGGGTCACCGGCGTAAGAAATACGTTTCGCGGCTGGTATGCCGCCGGTCAAGGACTGGTCAGAACGCCGACACCTGGCCCTGCGAGCGCTGCGGACGGCTCAGTGCCCGCACCACCGCGGTGGCGCCGTGCCGGTCGGCGGCGACCGCAGCCAGCAGGCCCACGACCGGCACCACGGCCCCCTCGGGGAACTGCGGTGTCTCGACCCCCACGCTCGCCGCCAGGTCGTCGGCGTGGACGAGCATCTCCATCATCCGGGTCGTGAGGAAGTCGTCGGTCGTGAGCGACCAGCCCTGCCACGGGATGAAGATCGTGTCGGGCTCGCGCGGCGTGGCGAGCAGCTCGGCCAGCCTGTCGGTGTGCCCGGCCACGGTGGCCAGGACCGCGTCCGGGCCCGCCTCGGCCGCCTCGTCGTCGCGGACGTTCTGGGCAGGATCGACCTGCCCGGCGCGGGACGCCGCCACCCAGGGCGCACGGCGATAGTGATCCAGCACCGGGATGACCTCGCCACTGGGCTCGGCGGACAGCCCGCGGGCGACGGTGACCCCCTGGTTGAGCAGGTGGTGCGCCAGCCCGCCCACGCTCATCCCGGCGCACGCGCTCTCACGCACCCACGCGTCGCGGACCGCGGTCGAACCGGCGAGGTCGCGGGCGATGGCGACGGACTCCAGGAACGCGGTGCGGTGCTCGCTGAGGCTCATGGGCCGACCCTACCGAGGGCCGCCGACGCCGACCGGGTCCTCAGGCCCCCCGGTCGGGCGCGAGTGCCAGGTAGCGCTCCCCCATCGAGGCGAGCTCGTCGTCCCCCACCAGCCGCGCCAGCTCCACCAGGGCCTGCGCGGGCTCCCGCAGGCCCTCGAGGCGGCCCGACTCGACGAGGATGTCGCACAGCAGGATCCGCAGGTCCGGCGGCACGGGACGCCCGGTGCGCTCGGCGGCGCCGATGGCCTCCTGCAGCAGGACCGTCGCGGTGTCCGGGTCGCCGCCGCGCCACAGCACGAGGGCCTCGAGCTCGGCAAGGGAGATACGCAGCTCAACGGTCGGGTGCGCCTCGACCAGGGCGCGGGCCCGGGCCAGGGTGTCGTCGGTGCGCGGGTCGTCGACGGCCACCATCGCGCGGACGGCGAGGGTGGCCGCCTCGGCCGCCCAGCCGGCGTCGCCGTCCTGCTCGTAGAAGTGCGACGCCCGCAGCAGCAGCGTCGGCGCCATGTCCTCGGGGGCGACGTGCGCCAGACCCATGAGCCCGCCGGCGGCGTGCCCGGGCTCGTCCATGGCCAGCAGCTGCTCGACGTACCCCAGGCCTCGCTGCAACGCCTGCTCGTCGCCGACGCCGAGCTCCACCGGCACGAAGGCCATCCTGCTGCGGATCTCCTCCAGCGTGTCGCCCGCCGCTGCCGCCGCCTCCACCGACTCGGCCAGCACCTGCGCGGCGGCCGGGTGGCCGGCACCCAGCAGGACCTGCCCCAGCCGGCGGTCCAGCACCGCCCACCGCGACAGCTCCTCGGGCCCCTCGGGCCGCAGGACGCCGCGCGCCTGCGACCACCCGAACACGAGGTGGTCCATGCGGATCACGTCGTGCTCCTGCGCCGCCTCCAGGAGCGCCCGGTGGTATGCCGTGACGCCGTCGGGCAGCGGCGCCTGCGCCTCCGCGAGCACCGCCGAGGGCAGCTCCTCCGCGCCCGCGGCGTGCCGGGGCGCCCCGGCACCGCCCGCGTGGTCCGGCTCGTCCCGCCCGAGGGCGTCCCGGTCCGGCGCGGTCACGGGCGCTCCCCCACGAGTCGTGCGGGCAGCCGCCCGCGCCAGCGGTCGCCGGCCCTGGCCCGCAGCGACGCGGCATACCGCTCCAGCGGCAGGAAGGCCAGCATCATCACGAGGTGCGGCCAGAACGCGATGGTGATGGCGGCGTACGTCATGGCGTGGAAGACGAACCACGCGGCCACGACCCGGCGGCGCCACCGCTCGGAGAGCACGAAGATGACCGGCGAGGTGAGCTCGGCGGTGAACAGCACCCACTGGAACCAGTGCAGCGTCCACGGCACCTCGAGCAGCCACTGGGCCATCGGGGTCCCGCGGCGGACGACGGCCCGCACCATGGTCGCCGAGTTGACCCACTCCCAGCCGCCGAACCGGACCTTGGCCCAGGCGGAGAGGAAGTAGGTCGCGATGGCGGCCAGCTGCGCGGACCGCAGCGCGAAGCCGGCTGCCTCGGAGCGGCGGCGGTCCGACAGGTGCGCCAGCCCCACCGTGGGCAGCAGCACCAGGGCGACGACGAAGTCGGCCCGGTCGTGGTCGACCTTGCCGTAGGAGAAGGCGACGTACTGGTACCACGTCCAGGCGACCGCCACGGTCCACCCGAGGAGGCGCGGGGCCCGCCCGCTCATCGCGGCGAGGGCGGCGACGACGCAGCCCCACTTGAGGACCTGGACGAGCAGCACCGTGGCCGCGGGCAGGTGCAGGGCCTTGCCGAGCACGAGCGGCTCGTACCAGACCGGGTCGGCCCAGCCGTGGTACCAGCCGGAGGTGTGCAGGAGGAGGACGTCGACGACGACGAAGGCGAAGACGAGCAGCCGCAGCACCGCGACCCGCGCCACGGGCATGGGCTGGAACAGCCAGCCCTGCAGCCGGCGCACGGCGGTCACCGCGCGCTCCACTGCGCCAGCACCTCGGTGCGCACCTCCCCGGTCGGCTTGCGGTCGACGACGACGATGAGCCGGCGGACCACGCGCAGGGCCGTCCACGCGGGGGCGTCGGGCCGCAGCCGTGCGTGGCTGGCGGCGAGCGTGCCCAGCCGCGCCGGGTCGGCCTCGATCTGCGGGATGCGGCCCTCGACCTCCGCTCGGTTCAGCCCCGTGTTCTCCGGGGTGAGCGGCGCCGGCTGCCACCGACCCGGGTCCGCCGCGGTCTGCACCTCGATGCCGGTCGACCAGACCGAGCCCGACGGGGCCTGGGAGGTCGAGAACATGCGCCACGGCGAGAACGGCCACCAGTCGTCGTCACCGACGAGCGAGCCGGCGCAGAAGCCGGCCGCGAGCAGCAGGACGACCACCGCCCGCCAGGCCTTCGCGGCGCGGCCGAGGCGCTGCACGGGCTCGCGCTCGCGCACCTCCACCCGTTCGTCCACCCCGGTCGCCACGCGGTCAGGGTAGGCCATCATGGTGGGATGGTCCCGGACCGGAACACCCTGCGGTCGCCGGGCTGGCGGGCGGGCTGAGCCGGTGCGCCGTGGACTGGTTCGCCGCTGAGGGCTACCGGGTCTCGCGCCTGCTGTTCCAGCGCGGGCTGGGTGGGCTGTACCTCGTGGCCTTCCTCGCCGCTGCCCTGCAGTTCCGGGCGCTGCTCGGCAGCCACGGCCTGCTCCCGGTCCCCGCCTTCGTCGCGCGGGTGCCGTTCCGCCGCTCCCCCAGCCTGTTCCACTGGCGCTACTCCGACGGCCTGTTCGCCGCGGTCGCCTGGACCGGCGTGGGGCTGGCCGCCCTGACCGTCGTCGGCCTCACCGAACGTCTGCCCCTGCCGCTGTCGATGGCGGTCTGGCTCGTCCTGTGGGGGCTCTACCTGTCGATCGTGAACGTGGGTCAGCGCTGGTACGGGTTCGGGTGGGAGTCGCTGCTGCTCGAGGTCGGGTTCCTCGCGGTCTTCCTGGGCAACGCCGGCACGGCTCCTCCCCTGCCCGTCCTCGTGGCCCTGAGGTGGGTGCTGTTCCGGCTGGAGTTCGGGGCGGGCCTGATCAAGTGGCGCGGTGACGCCTGCTGGCGCGACCTGACCTGCCTGTACTACCACCACGAGACCCAGCCCATGCCCGGACCGCTGTCGTGGTGGTTCCACCACCTGCCCCGGCCCCTGCACAAGGTCGAGGTCGCGGCGAACCACGTCACCCAGCTCGTCCTGCCGGTCGGGCTCTTCCTGCCGCAGCCGGTCGCCGGCTGGTGCGCAGTCGTCATGGTCGTGACCCAGCTGTGGCTGGTGCTCAGTGGCAACTTCGCGTGGCTCAACTGGAGCGCCATCGTCCTGGGCGTCGCGGTCGTCCCGGACTCGTTCTGGCGGCACCTCCTGCCCTTGCGGCCCGACCCGGGCGCGACCGGGACGCCGCTGTGGTGGGTGGTCGCCTGCCTGGCGCTCGTGGTGCTGGTGCTCGTCCTCAGCCGTCGGCCCGCGCTGAACCTGGTGTCGAGGGACCAGGCCATGAACGCCTCCTTCGACGTGCTCCACCTCGTCAACACCTACGGTGCGTTCGGCAGCGTGACGCGGACGCGCTACGAGGTCGTGGTCGAGGGCTCCGCGGCGCCGAGCGGCTCGCCGTGGCTCGAGTACGAGTTCAGGGGCAAGCCGGGAGCCGTGCGCCGGCTGCCGCGCCAGTGGGCGCCGTACCACCTGCGCCTCGACTGGCTCCTGTGGTTCGCCGCCATCTCGCCCCGGTATGCCGAGCCGTGGTTCCCGAGGCTGCTCCAGCGCCTGCTCGAGGGCGACCGCACCACGCTGCGGCTGCTGCGGCACAACCCGTTCCCGGACGGGCCGCCGGCGGTGGTCCGGGCCACGCTGTACCGGTACCGGTTCACCACGTGGGCCGAGCGCCGTGGCACCGGCGCCTGGTGGCACCGCGAGGTCGTCGGCCAGTTCGCACCGCCGCAGGTCCTGCGGGACCCTCGCCGGGCCTGACGCCGGCTTGACGCCGGCCGGGCGCGGTCAGCCGACGATGGCGTCGACGAACGCCTCGGGGTCGAACGGCGCGAGGTCGTCCGGGCCCTCGCCGAGGCCGACGAGCTTCACCGGCACCCCGAGCTTGCGCTGCACCGAGACGACGATGCCGCCCTTGGCGGTGCCGTCGAGCTTGGTCAGGACGATTCCGGTCACGTCGACGACCTGGGCGAAGACCTCCGCCTGCCGCAGGCCGTTCTGGCCGGTGGTGGCGTCGAGGACGAGCAGGACCTCGTCGATGGGGCTCTGCTTCTCGATGACGCGCTTGACCTTGCCGAGCTCGTCCATGAGCCCGACCTTGTTGTGCAGCCGTCCGGCCGTGTCGACGAGCACGACGTCGGCCTCCATCTCGGTGCCCGCCTTGACCGCGTCGAACGCGACCGCCGCCGGGTCGGCGCCCTCGCGGTCGGAGCGCACGGTCGGGACGCCGACGCGGCTGCCCCAGGTCTCGAGCTGGTCCGCCGCGGCGGCACGGAAGGTGTCGGCAGCGCCGAGGACGACATCCTTGTCCTCGGCGACGAGCACGCGGGCGAGCTTGCCCACGGTGGTGGTCTTGCCGGTGCCGTTGACGCCCACGACGAGGACGACGGCCGGCCGCTCGGCGACGCGGGAGCTGGCGACGCTGCGGTCCATCGTGGGGTCGACCAGGCGCAGCAGGTCCTCGCGCAGCCAGGCGCGCACCGTGGCCTCGTCGGTGGTGCCCTCGACCTTGACCCGCGAGCGCAGGCTGTCGACGAGCTCGGTGGTGGCCTCGACGCCGAGGTCGGAGCCGATGAGGGTGTCCTCGACCTCCTCCCAGGCCTCCTCGTCGAGACGGCCGCGGGACAGCAGGGCGAGCAGGCCCTGGCCGAGGGCGCTGTTGGAGCGGGCCAGGCGGGCGCGCAGGCGCGTCAGGCGGCCGGCGACCTCGGCCGGGCGCTCGACCGTGGGGGTCGGAGGCGGCTCGACGAGGGTGTCCTCGGGCACCGGGAGGGTGTCGACCGACCCGGCGTCCTGCACCGTCCGCTTCGGCGCGTCGCGGGGCGGCTCGGCGTCGTCCCCGACACCCGGCAGCACGTCGCCCGACGGCTGCGTGCCGCGTGGCGCCTCCTTGGTTCGCCCGCCCCGCCCGCGGGTGAGGCCGACGAGGCCCCCGGCGAGGACGACGAGCAGTACGACCGCGACGGCGATCCATTCCCAGAGCTGATCGATCACGCGCGCCATCCTCTCATCGACCGGCGGCCCCGTCCGACGGCCGCCCCACGCGTGCGACGCGGCGCCGGACCCGTCCGACGGCCGCCCACGCGCACCGCCCCCGGTCGCTGCTGCGGCCGGGGGC
>NZ_JBHUYG010000123.1:0-10293 GCF_042668795.1 Pedococcus sp. NPDC057267
GCCACGTGTGGCTGGGGCACACGGCCGTTCGCGCGGGTCGTCAGTCGCGGGTCAGCTTGCGGTAGGTGACGCGGTGCGGGCGCGCAGCGTCGGCCCCGAGCCGCTCGACCTTGTTTGCCTCGTACGCCTCGAAGTTGCCCTCGAACCAGTACCACTTGGCCGGGTTCTCGTCGTCGCCCTCGTAGGCGAGGATGTGCGTGGCCACGCGGTCGAGGAACCACCGGTCGTGGCTGATGACCACGGCACAGCCCGGGAAGTCGAGCAGCGCGTTCTCCAGCGAGCCCAAGGTCTCGACGTCGAGGTCGTTGGTGGGCTCGTCGAGCAGCAGCAGGTTGCCGCCCTCCTTGAGGGTGAGCGCGAGGTTGAGGCGGTTGCGCTCCCCACCGGACAGGACGCCGGTCTTCTTCTGCTGGTCCGGGCCCTTGAACCCGAACTGCGAGACGTAGGCGCGCGAGGGGATCTCGACCTGCCCGACGTTGATGTAGTCGTGCCCGCCGGACACCGTCTCCCAGAGGTTCTTGTTGGGGTCGAGGCCGCCCCGGCTCTGGTCGACGTAGGAGATCTTCACGGTCTCGCCGATGTCCACGGTGCCGCCGTCGGCCTCCTCGAGGCCGACGATCGTCTTGAACAGCGTGGTCTTGCCGACACCGTTGGGGCCGATGACACCAACGATGCCGTTGCGCGGCAGGGTGAACGACAGGTCGTCGATGAGGATGCGCTCGCCGAAGCCCTTGCGCAGGTTCCGGACCTCGATCACCTTGCTGCCCAGGCGCGGGCCCGGCGGGATCTGGATCTCCTCGAAGTCCAGCTTGCGGGTCCGCTCCGCCTCGGCTGCCATCTCCTCGTACCGGGCCAGGCGGGCCTTGGACTTGGTCTGGCGGGCCTTGGCGTTGGACCGCACCCAGGTCAGCTCCTCGGCGAGGCGCTTGGCCAGCTTGGCGTCCTTCTTGCCCTGCACCTCCAGACGTGCGGCCTTCTTCTCCAGGTAGGTGGAGTAGTTGCCCTCGTACGGGTACGCGCGGCCGCGGTCGAGCTCGAGGATCCACTGCGCCACGTTGTCCATGAAGTAGCGGTCGTGGGTCACCGCGACGACGGCACCTTGGTAGGCGGCGAGGTGCTGCTCGAGCCAGAGCACCGACTCGGCGTCGAGGTGGTTGGTGGGCTCGTCGAGCAGGAGCAGGTCCGGCTTCTGCAGCAGGAGCTTGCACAGGGCGACCCGGCGGCGCTCGCCACCGGAGAGCACGGTCACGTCGGCGTCCGGCGGCGGGCAGCGCAGCGCGTCCATGGCCTGCTCGAGCTGGGAGTCGAGGTCCCAGGCGTCGGCGGCGTCGATGGCCTCCTGCAGCTTGCCCATCTCCTCCATGAGGGCGTCGAAGTCGGCGTCCGGCTCGGCCATCTCGGCGGAGATCGCGTTGTAGCGGTCGAGCTTGGCCTTGATCTCGCCGGCGCCCTCCTCGACGTTGCCGAGGACGGTCTTGGACTCGTTGAGCTCGGGCTCCTGCATCAGGATGCCGACCGAGTAGCCCGGCGTCAGTCGGGCGTCACCGTTGGACGGCTGGTCAAGGCCGGCCATGATCTTGAGCACCGAGGACTTGCCGGCGCCGTTGGGCCCCACGACGCCGATCTTGGCGCCGGGGTAGAAGGAGATGGTGACGTCGTCGAGGATGACCTTGTCACCATGGGCCTTGCGGGCCTTCGACATGACGTAGATGAACTCGGGCATGGGGGCAAGGCTATCTGCCGGCGCCCCCACGCCCGAATCGGCGTCACGCCCCTGTCACACGCCCGACAGCGCGCGTTCGCCGCCGTCGCGCGGCACCAGGCCGGTCGGCTCCACGGCCACCTCGTACTCGTCGGTCTCGGGGTCGCCGCTCTCGCGCCGGCGCGCCGCGAGGTCGCCGGGTTCGAAGTCGCCCAGGTCGTCGGTCGGCGGCACCTCCTCCCCCTCGAGCGCCGCCATGACGTCCTGCACGCCTGCATCGGCCATCCGGTCGTGCTGGTCGAGCTGGGCCCGGGTGACCCGGTGGAGCTCGGTGGTCCCCCAGTTGAGGTCGTGGCCCACGGTGTAGGCGTCGATCTCGACCGAGGTGGCCGGGGTGTTGTCCTGGCGCATCCACTGGTTGACCCGCAACCGCCCGTGGACGACCACCGACTCACCCTTGTGGATCGAGTTCGCGACGTTCGCCCCGAGGGCCCGGAACGCCGTGACGTTGAAGAAGCTGGTGCCGGCATCCTCGTAGCTGCCGGTCCTGGCGTTGAGGCGCCGCACCGTCGACGCGACCCGGAAGGCCGCGAAGGGCACCCCGGTCCGCGTCGTGCGGGCCTCCGGCTCGGCGACCAGCCGGCCGGTCACCGTGATGTAGGACTCGTTCATCTCGCTCACCTCGTCATTCGTGTGCTGTGTCTTTCGACCAGCGTGACGAGGCGACCGGTCCCCGGCGAGGACGACGTCGGCCTCCTGTGGACGGCGACGAGGCCCGGGGAGCCCTGTGGACGACCAGGCTCAGACTGCGGCGAGGTCGAGCGCCTCGCGGGTCGTCTTGTGCCGGGCGAGCACCTCGCGCACCGGTGCCATGATCCGAGACTCCGCCACGGCGGCCACGGCCTCGAGGAGCCGTCGCCGGATGCGCTCGGCCCGTCGCCTCGCCCCGATGACCGCGAACCAGCGCGCGGCTGCGGACAGCGCGAGGCCGAGGACGAGCCCTCCGACGAGCAGCAGCAGCGGTACCGGCACCGAGCCGACCCGCGGGGTGTCCACCGCCGGCACCGCCAGCCACCCGAGGACGACCAGCACCGCCAGCCACAGCGCACCGACCACGGTGAGCAGGGCCAGCACCAGCTGGGCCAGACCGCAGAACCGCCACCACAGCGGCGCACGCATCTTCAACGAGGTGCCGACCACGGCCAGGTCCAGGGCGTCGGCGAGCTCCGGACCCGGAGGTGTCGCGGCATCCGCGACGGCCTCGGCCCAGCGGTGCGGGAGCCCCTCGGCCGCGTCGGCGCCGACCCGGCGCGTGGCGAGCTCGACCGCGGCGCGGGCGGCGGGGGTGGGCGGCGGCAGCGAGGACCGGCCGAGGACCGTGCGCACGTCACCGGCTGTGACCGCCAGCTTCTCCTCGACCTCGTCGCGGGTGTTGAGCCGCAGCCGCTTCATCGGGTCGGGGCGCAGTGCGCGCAACCAGCGGGTGAACGGCCAGCCCGTGCGCCCGTAGGCCTGGTGCCGGTAGTCGCGCTCCACGGCGTTGACGACCACGGGTATGCCGGCCGCGCGCGCGAGGGCGTCGACGAGCTCGTCGTCGACCTGTGCGGACAGCTGCGGCTCGTTCACGCCGAGGCCGGCCCGCAGGGCCGACGCGCTGGCGCGGATGTCGGCGGCGAGCCGGTGCTGCGCGGCGTTCTGCGCCGCGACGGCCGTCGCGAGCCGCATCCGCAGGGCCTCGACCCCCTCGCCGGTGCGCGCCGAGGTCGCGAGCACCTGGAGCTGGGCGATGCCGTCGTCGGCAGCGAGCCGGGACAGGTCCGAGCGCACCTGGCCGACGGCGTCGGGGGTGAGCCGGTCGGTCTGGTTGAGCACCGCGACGGTGACCGCGTCGTAGGTGGCGAGCACCTTGAGGTAGTCGTCGTGCAGCCGGGCGTCGGCGTACTTCTGCGGGTCCGTCACCCAGACGAAGACGTCGACCAGCTTGAGCACCCGCTCGGACTCCTCGCGGTGCGCCAGCACCCGCGAGTCGAAGTCGGGCAGGTCCAGCAGGACCAGGCCGTCGAGCCGTCCCGGGCGCGCCTCGCGCCGACGGCCCACCCGTCCGCGGACGAGCCCGACCGAGCCGCGTCCGTCGCCACCCCGGCCCTCGCCACCCCGGCCGTTGCCCAACCGCGCCTCGTGCCGGTCGCGTGCCCCCGCCACGGTGAGCTCCTCGGCCCCGAGGTCGCCGTCGAGCTCGGCCCCGTCGTCGGGGCCGACGCGGTGGCGGTGCTGCACGCCGAGCCAGTCCAGCAGCTCGCCCGCGTCCTCCTCGCCCCAGACTGCGGCCACCGGGCGGGACGTCGTGGGGCGGCGGGCGCCGACCATGGCGACGTCCTCGCCGACGAGCGCGTTGAACAGGCTCGACTTGCCCGACCCGGTCGCACCGGCGAGCGCGACAACCGTGTGTCCACCGGCCTTGGACGTCCGCCCGGCCACCTTGGCGACGAGGTCCCGCGCCTCCGCACTGCGCCTCGGGTCCAGCTGGCCGTTGCCCGCCGCGAGCGCCTGCTCGAGGGCTGCCGACTTCTGCGCCAGCTCCTTGGCCGTGATGCCCTTCACCCGCGCACCACCCATGATCAGGGGGCTCATCGCACCGCCTTCACCGCTGCCGCGGCATCTGCCAGGCGCCGGGCCTGGTCCGTCGTCACGTCCACGTCCCCCAGGACCGCGTCGTAGCGCGCCTGCTCCACGGCATACAGGTCTCGCACGCGGGTGAGGAGGTTCTGCCGGGCCTTGCGCGCCATGTCGCGCACGGCCTGGTCGCCGAAGATCGCCTCGAGCACCTTCTGCGCCAGCACCGCCGTGCCGCCGGCGATGCCGACCTCGGCACCGACCAGCCCACCGGTGTGCGCGAAGGCGACGAGCATGAGGATCACCCCGACGCCGTTGAGCCCGTATGCCGCGATGCGCGCCGTGGTGCGCCGGTCCTTGCCCTCGCGGCGGACCAGGTCGAGGACGTCGCCCTGCCAGTCGCGCACGAGGCGCTCGACCCGGACGGCGAGGTCCGGCGACGGCTTGGCGAGGTCGACCTCGGACCGCTCCATCAGCGCGTCGCCGCCGGGCAGCCCCCGCCAGGCGCGAGCCGCCACGAGCGGTGCGCCCTGACCCTGGGCGAGCACGAGCGCGGCGACCCCGGTCTGGAGCGCCTCGCCGAGGTTGCCGGACGGGGCAGGTGCACCCTTGAGGGCGGCCGTGATCCGGTCGCGCACCTTGGAGACGGTCGACTCGACCTGCTTGAAGAACTCGCCCGTGCCGACGTACTCCTGCCAGCGGGCGAGGACCTCGCCGCGCAGCAGCGTGCCGTCGGTCATGCCCTGCTCGACGTTCTGCAGCGCGGCGGCGTAGGCGTCCTCGGCCGCGCGCTCGAGCTTGGCGAGCGCGTCGGCCTGGTGCTCGGAGGCGGTGACGAGCAGCGCGGCCCGGTCGTCGAGCGAGCCGAGGGCGCCCTCGAGCGTCTGGCGGACGATGACCGAGCGCGCCCGCGAGTCGCTCGCGAGCGCGGTGAGCCAGGACCGCAGGCGTGCGACGTCGCCCTCGGGCAGCCGGCCCTGTGGGCTGAGCGTGGCCTCGGGGATGCCGAAGATCGGCGCGGTGGACAGGCCCTGCTCGCGGAGCATGTGGGCGAGGTGGCTGCGGATGTCGGACATCGCCTCCGGCGGCACGCGGTCGAGGACGATCGCGACGGCGGTCCCCCGGTCCGAGGCCTGCCGCAGGAGCTCCCACGGCACCGCGTCGGCGTAGCGTGCGGCGGTCGTGACGAACAGCCAGAGGTCCGCCGCGGACAGCAGCTGCCCGGCGAGGGCGCGGTTCGCGCTGACGACGGAGTCGATGTCGGGGGCGTCGAGCAGGGCCATGCCCGGAGGGAGCGAGCGTGAGGTGACCAGCCGCAGCGTCGTCGTGTCGCCGGCGCCCTCGTTCGGGGCGGCCACGCCCGTCGTGCGGCTGAGGCCGGGCAGCACCCGGTCGTCGAGGAACCACTTCTCGTCGTCGGGGTGGTGCACCAGCACCGGCACGGTGGTCGTGGGCCGCAGGACCCCTGACGCCGACACGTCCGCGTCGACGACCGAGTTCACGAGCGTCGACTTGCCGGCACCGGTCGAGCCGCCGACGACGGCGAGCAGCGGCGCGTCGAGCGAGCGCAGGCGGGGCAGCACGTAGTCGTCGAGCTGGCTCAGCAGCGCCGCGCGCGTGGCTCGGGCGGTCGCGACGTCGGGGACGTCGAGGGGCAGCGCCGCAGCGGACACCTGCTCGCGCAGGGTCGAGACGGCGCCCACCATGACTGTGGCGTCGTCGGGGGAAAGCACGTGCCTGAGCCTAACGAACCCGTACGCGTGTGCTCGCCGCGACAGACCACGGCGACGCACGTGTTTGGTCACAACTTCGTCCGAACGGAGGAGGGTGGGCGTACCGGGACGCGTCCGCACGGCGCCCCCGCGCCCGGGCGCGTCGCGGCCTGCGCGGGTGGCACCGGGGCGGCGCCGGCCACTGGGCGGCACCCGTGGTCAGGAACGCCGCAGCCAGTCCTCGTAGCCACTGGTCGTCGCACCGTCCCCGCCCTCGACCGGGCTCAGCCGCTCGACCGGCGCGATCTCCTCGACGCCGTCGAGCACGATGGCATCGTCGGCCCCGACGCCCGGGAGCAATGTGCGCCGCGCCCTGCGCCGACCTGCATGCGCGCCGTCGGGCCCCGTCGAGGCCTCGCCGTTGTGGGCCACGGCGGAGTCCTCGTCGAGCGCATCGTCCTCATCGAGCGCCGCAACCTCCTCCTCGAACTCCACGGGCAGCCGCACCCACCACAGCGCCGCGACGACGACCACGGCCGCCGTCGCCACGGAGGGGCCCAGCCCCACGAGACCGAGCTCGACCGGCCCGGGCCCCGTCCAGGCCGTCACGGTCCCCGGGTCCGGCGCCGACTCGAAGGGGTTCCGCGTGAACATCGACACGACGCTCGCCGCGACGCCCACGAGCGCCACCACGAGCTGGGCCGCACCGAGGGCCAGCAGCTCCCAGCGCAGGAGCCTCGCGTGCGACACCGGGCGGACCCGGTGCAGCGCCGCGACGCCGGCGAGCACGACGAGGGCCACGAACAACGCCGACAGCACCACCGGCCGGTACACGCTCGTCTGCGCGAACGCCGTCACGTGCTGCAGGAAGGTCAGGTGCAGCACCGTGCCGTCCGGACCGGTCGGGCCGAAGGCGACGACCTGCCGCCAGGCCGTGACCGCGTCGAGCACCTGGCCGAGCACGAGCAGCGCGGCCGCCACCTCGAGGACGCGCAGGGTGACGAACCACGTGCGGGCAGGTGTCCAGTCAGGGCGCCACGACGGCATACCAGCTCCCCCTTCGTCGGGAACCCAATCTAGTTGGCGGCCGCGCACGCACAACGGTCCCGGACACAATGGTGGGGTGCGGATGTTCGCGGCGCTGGTGCCGCCGGCCGAGGCGGTCGAGGACCTCGACGCGTTCCTCGAGCCGCGGCGCGACGCCGGCGACCACCTGCGCTGGACCGACCCCGACCAGTGGCACGTCACGCTCGCCTTCATGGCCGACGTGCCCGAGCGCTCGCTCGACCCCCTCGTCGAGGAGCTGCACGACGCGGTGAGGGGTCGGGCCGCCCTGTCCCTGCGGGTCCGCGGTGCAGGCGCGTTCCCCGAGGTGTACGACGCGCGCGTCCTGTGGGCTGGCGTCGACGGCGCGACCGACGCCCTGGTCGCCCTGGCCCGCGGCGTGCGTCGGGCGGCGGCACGCGCCGGGGCCTCGCCGCAGGGCGGACCGTTCCACCCGCACGTGACGCTGGCCAGATCGCGGCGACCGTTCGAGTCCACGCGCTGGGTGCGGGTGCTCGACGCGTACGCCGGGCCGGCGTGGACGGCGTCCGAGGTCACCCTCTTCGCCTCGCACCTGGGCGAGGGGCGCGGGCACCGCCCCCGCCACGAGCCGGTGGCCGTCGTGCCGCTCGGCAGCGCTGAGGCGTAGGCACCGAGGCGTCTTGGGGTCCCCGATGCCTGCGTTGGCGTGCGTTTGACGGGATACGTAGGGCGGCATACGCATTCCGGGCGATCCGCTCGCAGCCGCGTGGTGCCACCGTGACGGCATCGCCCCGCCGAAGGGACGGGGCCGTCTGGAAGCGAGAGAACCTCCATGCGCAGACTTCTCACGGGTGCCGCCGTCGTGCCGCTCGCCATGATCGCGCTGGCGCCGACCACGTACGCCGCACCGCAGGGCGGACAGGTCTCCGGCGCCATCTTCACCACCGACGTCACGGGTGCACCGGTCAACCTCAACCACTACGCGGCCAAGCAGGACGTCTACCTCAACGGCGGGCCGGGCATCAACGCCCCGATCGGCGCCGCCGGGCTCCCCGCGGGCACCTACACGTTCCAGGTCACGGGCCCCAAGCCGACCCAGCTGCTCAGCTCGGACGCGCTCGCCTGCCGCCAGTTCACGGTCGACGGCTCGGGCGTCATCCAGAGCGTCTCGCCGTCCGGCGCGTGCGCCCACGCCACCGGCACGAGCGCCGACGACCCCGGGATCACGGTGCAGCTGTACCCGTACGCCGACACCCCGAACCCGGGCGGCGTGTACAAGGCCTGGGTCACGCCGACGTCACGGCTCGACTGCGGCCGGTTCGCCAAGTACGGCTGCTTCAACCCGCGCTACAGCAAGACGGACAACTTCAAGGTCCTGGCGAACGCGATCGTCGAGATCGACACCCGGTTCTGGAAGGACGGCAACGCCCTGCTCGGCCTGGCAGCCGGCTGGACCGACACGGTCGGCGCGTCGAACGTAAAGTACTCGGAGTACGACCCCGCGATCCTCGCGTACGACGAGGCGCACGTGGAGGCAGCCGAGGAGGGCACGCACACCATCACGGTCTCCGACCAGCCGGGCTGCACGATCGACTACGTGACCGGGCCCAACGGTGAGCGGTACCGCAACGGCAGCGGCAGCTACTCGGTCTCCGTGACCGTCGCGCCGTGGAACGCCGGGGACGACATCACCTACCGCGTGGAGGTCTACTGCAAGTAGGCGTCCCGGGACGCAGGCGCCACGGGCGCCAAGGAAGGGACGGGCCCGGGGCCGGCAGCGATGCCGACCCCGGGCCCTCGCCGTCCAGCACCTAGCGCTGTACTGACCTAGGGAACGAAGGGCGGCGCTAGATGACGGAACTGCGGTCGTCCCTGCTATCCCTCGCTAGCAGGTGCTGGTTCGACTGAATCGAGCCATCGCCGCGTGACTTCAAACGACTTGGCAACTTGGAGGACCACCTCGGCGCGGAGTGGAGATCCCTTCATCACGGCCCGACATACCGGTAGGCGATTGCGGCCCTGGACGTATTGAACTAGATCGATGATCTTGTCCGACATGCCTTTAGTGAGCGACCCAATCCGGTGGTCGTCCAGGCGGACTTCAATCACACGCTCGTCGGCATCAGGCGCCTTCGGCACGGCGTGGAGCGTAACCGCTAGATATCGGCTGCGGTCCGCCACATATCGGCGCAACACATCCATGTGTTGCTCTTCGCCCGTTAGCTGAATCTGGCCGCCGTGCGGCAGTACTTGGAACGGTCGCTCCGGTAGGGCATTGAAGGACTGAACCCCGTCTGGCGGCGGCATGCTCAATGTGACGCTGCCACACAAGGTCAACTCATCATCGTCCGGGCGGAATACCGAGACACGGGCCTCGACTCGGAGATGGCTGCCCTGCTCGGAGAGGTCGGCCAACGGCGGGGCATAGAGGCTGGCGTCGTCTCGCGACAGGAATCCGACAAGTTCATCCTGAACCCAGACGGCTACGGCGTCGTGGTCATAAGGGTTCGAAGGGTCGGGGACGGTCGCCGCGTGCAGGCCTCTCATCTCGCAGCCGTATTCGCCCCAAGGCGGCCGGTTCCGCTCCATGAGGCGCCGAAAGCTCGCCTCGTAGTTGCTCTCACCCACAACTTGGACATTCAGGCTTGCCTTCGCCCACGGTTCGACGGGGGCACCGGCTGGCCGTGAGGTCTGGTACGTCGTCTTGGGCTTCCGTTGCGGCCGGCCGGGGTCGGCAGCGGCAACAGGATGGTAGTGCTCGGTCCACTGGTGTCCGTCCCACCACCGGAGGAAGCCGGGCCGATCAGGGGCCGGGTGCCACGCGGCGGGCGGAAGGGTCCCATACGATTGCTGCTGCGACTTGTGGAACAACCTCATGGCCATACCCCCTGATGCCAGTCGAACGGCCGGTACTTCCCGACGATTCGCTCCAACGATAGGCGGGTCGCCAAGCGCCCTGGCGGGATTGAGAGGATTGGGCCACGCGCAAGCAAGACGCTAGTCGCGCACAGATCATCCCCCGCATCGCCGTCGCCCTCGACCAGGGCGGGAGGAGCGGACGGCTCTCGAGCTCGGACCTCGACCTGATGACCTGCCTGGTGGCCGGAATGGCGGCCAAGTCGGGCGGCGCCGCTACAGAACGCCGCAGATGGACCCCGGTTGCGGGGTGCCATCTGCGGCGTTTCCGCAGTCAGCGGCCTGCGCCCCCGGCAGGAGCCGCCGGTCTCACTCCCCTCGACC
>NZ_JBHUYG010000124.1:0-10265 GCF_042668795.1 Pedococcus sp. NPDC057267
CGAAGAAGTGAGCCCGCGGCATACGTCGTGGTGCGGAGACGTCAGGCGGAGGCGACCGAGCCGCCGGCGGCCTCGATCTTCTCCTTGGCGCTCGCCGAGACCGCGTCGACGGTCACGGCGACCTTGACGGCGATCTCGCCGGTGCCGAGCACCTTGACCGGGTAGCCGTCACGGACGGCGCCCTTGGCCACGAGGTCGTCGACGGTCACGTCGCCACCCTGGGGGTAGAGGGCGGAGAGGCGGTCGAGGTTGACGACCTGGTACTCCACCTTGAACGGGTTCTTGAAACCGCGCAGCTTCGGCAGCCGCATGTGCAGCGGCATGGAGCCACCCTCGAACCGCTCGGGCACCTGGTAGCGGGCCTTGGTGCCCTTGGTGCCACGACCGGCGGTCTTGCCCTTGGAGCCCTCACCACGACCCACGCGGGTCTTGGCGGTCTTGGCGCCGGGGGCCGGACGCAGGTGGTGCAGCTTGAGGGCCGAGCCCTCCGAGGCCTTGGCCTCGGGAGCCGCAGCCCTGGCGGCGGGCTTCTTCGCAGTGGCCTTCTTCTCGGCCATGGTCAGTCAACCTCCTCGACGGAGACCAGGTGGGTCACCGTCTTGACCATCCCGCGGATCTCGGGACGGTCCTCCTTGACGACGACGTCGCCAATGCGCTTCAGACCGAGGCTGCGCAGGGTGTCGCGCTGGTTCTGCTTGCCACCGATCTCGGAACGGGTCTGGGTCACCTTCAGACGAGCCATCACGCACCAGCCTTCGCGGCCTCGCGGCCGGCGGCCTGGGCGCGCAGCATGGCAGCCGGGGCGACCTGGTCGACCGGCAGGCCACGGCGGGCGGCCACGGCCTCGGGGCGCTCGAGGCCACGCAGGGCCTCGACCGTCGCGTGGACGATGTTGATGGCGTTGTCCGAGCCCAGGGACTTGGACAGCACGTCGTGGATGCCGGCGCACTCCAGGACCGCACGCACCGGACCACCGGCGATGACACCGGTACCGGGAGCGGCGGGGCGGAGCATGACGACGCCCGCGGCGGCCTCACCCTGGACGGGGTGCGGGATGGTGCCCTGGATGCGCGGGACCTTGAAGAACTGCTTCTTGGCCTCCTCGACACCCTTGGCGATCGCGGCGGGGACCTCCTTGGCCTTGCCGTAGCCGACACCCACGGTGCCGTCGCCGTCACCCACCACCACGAGGGCGGTGAAGCTGAAGCGGCGGCCACCCTTGACGACCTTGGCAACGCGGTTGATGGTCACGACGCGCTCGACGTACTGGCTCTTCTCGGCCTGGTCGCGACCGCCGTCGCGGCGGTTGTCGCGGCCGCCACGGCGGTCGCCGCGCTCGCCGCGGTTGTCGCCGCCGGCGGCGCCAGTGCCTCGACGCTGGGGTCCGGGCATCAGATGTTCCTCATCTCAACGGTTGCGGTGTTCTTGGCGGTCATCACAGGGCCAGCCCACCCTCGCGGGCGCCCTCGGCGATCGCGGCGACCCGGCCGTGGTAGCGGTTGCCACCCCGGTCGAAGACGACGGCCTCGACGCCGGCGCTCTTGGCGCGCTCGGCGAGGAGCTCGCCGACCTTGCGCGCCTTGGCGGTCTTGTCGCCCTCGAAGGTGCGCAGGTCCGCCTCCATCGTGGACGCCGACGCGACGGTCTTGCCGACCGTGTCGTCGACGATCTGCACGAAGACGTGGCGCGAGGAGCGCGACACGACCAGGCGCGGACGCGCCGTGGTGCCGGACACCTTCTTGCGCAGGCGCAGGTGACGACGTCCGCGTGCAGCGGACTTGCCCTTGGCTCGCTTGACGGTCATTGCCATGGCTTACTTACCAGCCTTTCCGACCTTGCGACGGATGTGCTCGCCCGCGTACCGCACGCCCTTGCCCTTGTACGGGTCGGGCTTGCGCAGCTTGCGGATGTTCGCGGCAACCTCGCCAACCAGCTGCTTGTCGATGCCCTGGACCGAGAAACGGGTCGGGTTCTCGACGGCGAAGGAGATGCCCTCGGGGGCCTCCACGGTGATCGGGTGGCTGTAGCCGAGCGCGAACTCGAGGTTCCCGCCCTTGTTGGCCACGCGGTAACCCGTGCCGTGGATCTCCATCTTCTTCTCGTAGCCCTCGGTCACACCGAGCACCATGTTGTTGATGAGCGAGCGGGTCAGGCCGTGCAGGGCACGGGACTGGCGCTCGTCGTTGGGGCGCTTCACCTCCACGGTGCCGTCGGCCTGCTCGACCGTGATGGGCTCGGCCACGACGTGGCTGAGCTCACCCTTGGGGCCCTTCACCGTGACGGCCTGGCCGTCGATGGTGATGTCGACACCGCTCGGGATGGCGACCGGGAGTCGTCCGATTCGCGACATGTCGAATCCCCTTACCAGACGTAGGCGAGGACTTCCCCGCCCACACCCTTGGTCGCGGCCTGGCGGTCCGTGAGGAGGCCAGACGAGGTGGAAATGATGGCCACACCGAGGCCGCCGAGGACCTTGGGCAGGTTCGTCGACTTGGCGTAGACGCGCAGGCCGGGCTTGGAGACACGGCGCACGCCAGCGATGGAGCGCTCGCGGTTCGGGCCGTACTTCAGCTCGATGGTCAGCGTCTTGCCGACCTCGGCGTCCTCGACCTTCCAGCCGGCGATGTAGCCCTCGGCCTGCAGGATCTCGGCGATGTGGGACTTGAGCTTGGAGAACGGCATGGAGACTGCGTCGTGGTGCGCCGAGTTGGCGTTCCGGACGCGGGTCAACATGTCCGCAATCGGGTCAGTCATGGTCATGGGCTTCTCCGCCCTCTCTCACCGCGGTTTCACTGCGCCTGTCGCGCAGCGACCTTCGATGTAGAAGAAATTCGTGGATGGGGTGGGGTCTTACCAGGAGCTCTTGGTCACGCCGGGGAGCTCGCCGCGGTGGGCCATCTCCCGGAGGCAGACACGGCAGAGGCCGAACTTGCGGTACACCGAGTGCGGGCGGCCGCAGCGCTGGCAGCGCGTGTAGGCGCGAACCTTGAACTTCGGCTTCTTGTTGGCCTTGTTGATCAGGGCGGTCTTCGCCATGTCAGTTCTCCTTGAAGGGGAAGCCGAGCGCCTTGAGCAGAGCGCGGCCCTCGTCGTCGTTGGTGGCCGTGGTCACCACGGTGATGTCCATGCCACGCACGCGGTCGATCCGGTCCTGGTCGATCTCGTGGAACATCGACTGCTCGGTCAGGCCGAAGGTGTAGTTGCCCTTGCCGTCGAACTGCTTCGGCGACAGGCCACGGAAGTCGCGGATGCGGGGCAGGGCCACGGACACGAGGCGGTCCAGGAACTCCCACATGCGGTCGCCGCGCAGCGTGGTGTGCGCGCCGATCGGCATGCCCTCGCGCAGCTTGAACTGCGCGATCGACTTGCGGGCCTTGGTGACGATCGGCTTCTGCCCCGTGATGGCGGACAGGTCGCGGATCGCGCCCTCGATGAGCTTGGCGTCCTTGGCGGCGTCGCCCACACCCATGTTGACGACGACCTTGACGACGCCCGGCACCTGCATGACGTTCGCGTAGCCGAACTGCTCGAGCAGCTGGCCCTTGATCTCGTCGGTGTAGCGCGTCTTCAGGCGCGGGGCCGACTTCTCGGCGATGGTGTCAGTCATGTTCCTCACAGGTCCTTGCCCGAGCGCACCGCGACACGGGTGCGGCTGGCCTTCTCGCGGCCGCCACGCTCGACTGTCTCGACGCGGGTCTTGACCCGGGTCGGCTTCTTCTCGGACGGGTCGACGATCGCCACGTTGCTCACGTGGATCGCGGCCTCCTGGACGACCAGGCCACCGGTGCGGCTGCCGCGAGCGGTCTGGCCGGCCTTGGTGTGGCGGGTCACGCGGTTGACGCCCTCGACCAGCACGCGCTGGGTCTCGGGGTACACGGCGATGACCTTGCCCTGCTTGGCCTTGTCCTTGCCCGTGAGGACCTGGACGAGGTCGCCCTTCTTGATCTTCATCTTTGCAACCATGGCTCAGAGCACCTCCGGCGCCAGCGAGATGATCTTCATGAACTTCTTGTCGCGCAGCTCGCGGCCCACGGGGCCGAAGATGCGGGTGCCACGGGGGTCGCCGTCGCCCTTGAGGATGACGGCAGCGTTCTCGTCGAACTTGATGTAGCTGCCGTCCGGCCGCCGGCGCTCCTTGGTGGTGCGCACGATGACCGCCTTGACGACGTCACCCTTCTTGACGTTGCCGCCGGGGATGGCGTCCTTGACGGCGGCGACGATGACGTCACCGATGCCGGCGTAACGACGACCCGAGCCACCGAGAACACGGATGCACAGGATCTCCTTGGCACCGGTGTTGTCGGCGACGCGCAGTCGCGACTCCTGCTGGATCACTTCTCACTCCTGTCGTCGAGCTGGTTCTCATCCGCGGATGAGCCTGGCCGAACTGTGGTGGTCTGGTCCGGTCCCGCGGCCGCCCCTCGGGGAGGGGCGCCGCGCGGGCCGGGGATGCGGGCTGACCCGCAGGTGCTTACTTGGCCTTCTCGAGGATCTCGACGACGCGCCAGCGCTTGGTGGCCGACAGCGGGCGGGTCTCCATGATCAGGACCCGGTCGCCGATGCCCGCCGAGTTCTGCTCGTCGTGCGCCTTGACCTTGCTCGAGCGACGCATGACCTTGCCGTAGAGCGCGTGCTTCACGCGGTCCTCGACCTCGACCACGACGGTCTTGTCCATCTTGTCGCTCACCACGTAACCCTGGCGGGTCTTGCGGTAGTTGCGGTCCGTCGCCGTCACGGCCTCATCCTTCACGTTCTCGCTCATGCCGACTCCTCCGTGGTGGCCGGAGCCTGTCCGATCCCGAGCTCGCGCTCACGCAGCTCGGTGTAGATGCGGGCGATGTCCTTGCGGACCGCGCGCAGCCGGCCGTGGTTGTCCAGCTGGCCGGTGGCCGACTGGAAGCGGAGGTTGAACAGCTCCTCCTTGGCCTTGCGCAGCTCGTCGACCAGGCGGTCGTCGTCGAACCCACGCAGGTTCTCCGACGTCAGGTCCTTGGATCCGACTGCCATCAGATGTCACCACCCTCACGCCGAACGAAGCGGCACTTCATCGGGAGCTTGTGCATCGCCAGACGCATGGCCTCTCGGGCCACCTCCTCGGAGACACCCGAGACCTCGAACATGACGCGGCCGGGCTTGATGTTGGCGATCCACCACTCGGGGGAACCCTTACCGGAACCCATGCGGGTCTCGGCAGGCTTCTTGGTCAGCGGACGGTCGGGGTAGATGTTGATCCACACCTTTCCGCCACGCTTCATGTACCGCGTCATGGCGATACGAGCGGACTCGATCTGGCGGTTGGTGACGTAGGCGGGCTCGAGGGCCTGGATGCCGTAGTCGCCGAACGCGATCTTGGTGCCGCCCTTGGCAGCGCCCGAGCGACCCGGGTGGTGCTGCTTGCGGTGCTTGACTCGACGAGGAATCAGCATGGCGGTCAGGCCTCCTCAGTGGCAGCCGGAGCGCTCGCCTCGGGGGCGGTCGCCTCGGCGGCGGTCGTCTCGGTGGCGGCCGGGGCCTCGGTCCGCTCGCGGCGGGCGCGGGCGGGACGGTCGGCGCCGTCGCGGCGCGGGCCACGGCTCGGACGCGGGGCGGCAGCCTGCTGCTGGGCCAGCTCGCGAGCGGTGACGTCACCCTTGTAGATCCACACCTTCACGCCGATGCGGCCGAAGGTGGTGCGGGCCTCGTAGAAGCCGTAGTCGATGTTCGCGCGGAGGGTGTGCAGCGGCACGCGGCCCTCGCGGTAGAACTCGGTGCGGGACATCTCGGCGCCGCCGAGGCGACCGGACACCTGGACACGGATGCCCTTGGCGCCGGCGCGGGTGGCGGACTGCATGCCCTTGCGCATCGCGCGACGGAAGGAGACACGGGCCGAGAGCTGCTCGGCGATGCCCTGGGCGACCAGCTGGGCGTCGATCTCGGGGTTCTTCACCTCGAGGATGTTCAGCTGCACCTGCTTGCCCGTGAGCTTCTCGAGCTCGCCGCGGATGCGGTCGGCCTCGGCGCCACGGCGACCGATGACGATGCCCGGGCGCGCCGTGTGGATGTCCACGCGGACGCGGTCACGGGTGCGCTCGATCTCGACGCGGGAGATGCCGGCCCGCTCCATGCCCTCGGACATGAGCTTGCGGATCGCCACGTCCTCCTTGACGTAGTCGCGGTAGCGCTGGCCCTCCTTGGTGGAGTCAGCGAACCAGCGGCTCTTGTGCTCGGTGGTGATGCCGAGGCGGAAGCCGTGCGGGTTGACCTTCTGGCCCATTAGCGGGTGCCTCCCTTGGTGGTCTTCGGCGTGACGACCACGGTGATGTGGCTGGTGCGCTTGTTGATGCGGGCCGCGCGGCCCTGGGCGCGCGGGCGGAACCGCTTCATCGTCGGGCCCTCGTCCACGAAGGCAGCGCTGACGACGAGGTTGCGCTCGTCGAACGCCTCCGACGCCCTGTCCGCCTTGACCCGGGCGTTGGCGACGGCGCTCTCGAGCACCTTCTTCACCGGGTCGGACGCGGACTGCGGCGCGAAGGTGAGCACCGCGACGGCCTCGGTGACCTGCTGGCCACGGATGAGGTCGACCATGCGGCGGGCCTTCATCGGCGTGACGCGCACGTGGCGCGCGACGGCCTTGGCTTCCATCACGTTGTCCTTGTTCTCAGTGGAGGCGGCCATCAGCGACGACGCCCCTTCTTGTCTTCCTTCACGTGACCCTTGAACGTGCGGGTCGGCGCGAACTCACCGAGCTTGTGGCCGACCATCGACTCGGTGACGAACACCGGGACGTGCTTGCGGCCGTCGTGCACGGCGAAGGTGTGGCCCAGCATGTCGGGCGAGATGACCGACCGACGGGACCAGGTCTTGATGACGTTCTTGGAACCCGCTTCGTTCTGGGCGTCCACCTTCTTCTGGAGGTGGTCGTCGATGAAGGGGCCCTTCTTCAGACTGCGAGGCATGTTTCCAGGCTCCTATCAGCGCTTCTTGCCAGTACGGCGGCGACGGACGATCATCTTGTCGCTCGGCTTGCCGGGGCGGCGGGTCCGGCCCTCGGCCTGGCCCCACGGGCTGACCGGGTGGCGACCACCGGAGGTCTTGCCCTCACCACCACCGTGCGGGTGGTCCACCGGGTTCATGGCGACACCGCGGACGGTCGGGCGCTTGCCCTTCCAGCGCATGCGGCCGGCCTTGCCCCAGTTGATGTTCGACTGCTCGGCGTTGCCGACCTCGCCGACCGTCGCGCGGCAGCGCAGGTCGACGTTGCGGATCTCACCGGACGGCATGCGCAGCTGGGCGTACGGGCCGTCCTTGGCGACGAGCTGGACGCGCACACCGGCGGAGCGGGCGATCTTCGCGCCGCCACCGGGCTTGAGCTCGACGGCGTGGATGACCGTACCGGTCGGGATGTTGCGCAGCGGCAGGCTGTTGCCGGGCTTGATGTCGGCGCCGGGGCCGTTCTCGATCGCCATGCCCTGCTCCAGGCCGCGGGGGGCCAGGATGTAGCGCTTCTCGCCGTCGGCGTAGTGCAGCAGCGCGATGCGGGCGGTGCGGTTGGGGTCGTACTCGATGTGAGCGACCTTGGCCGGCACGCCGTCCTTGTCATGGCGACGGAAGTCGATGACGCGGTAGGCGCGCTTGTGGCCACCACCGATGTGGCGGGTCGTGATCCGGCCGTTGCTGTTGCGGCCGCCGGACTTGCTCAGGGGGCGGACCAGCGACTTCTCCGGCGTGGAGCGAGTGACCTCGACGAAGTCGGCAACGCTGGAGCCACGACGCCCGGGCGTCGTCGGCTTGTACTTGCGGATACCCATGTTTCGAAGTTCCTTACGTCTCTTCAGCGTTCCCGTCAGGCGCCGGCACCGAAGATGTCGATCGAGCCCTCGCGGAGGGTGACGATCGCACGCTTGGTGTCCTTGCGCTTGCCGATGCCGAACCGCGTGCGGCGGGTCTTGCCGGGGCGGTTGAGGGTGTGGACGGAGTCGACCTTGACGCCGAAGACGCGCTCGACGGCGATCTTGATCTCGGTCTTGTTCGCGCGCGGGTCGACGATGAAGGTGTACTTGCCCTGGTCGAGCAGCGAGTACGACTTCTCCGACACCACGGGCGCGATCAGGATGTCGCGCGGGTCCTTGCCAGCAGCGAGGGTGCTCACTTCGTCTCCTCCTCAGCCGCCTCGGCCTCGGCGGCCTTGGTGGCGGTGGCCTTCTTGGCGGCGGCCTTCTTGGCGGGAGCCTTCTTGGCCGCCGGCTTCTCCGCCGGCTTCTCGGCGGGCGCCTCGGCGACGGCCTCGGTCACGACGACCTCGGCCTCGACGCCACCGACCGGCTGGGCACCGTTCACGAACGCGTCGAGGGCGGCCTTGGTGAAGACGACCTCGTCGGCGCACAGCACGTCGTAGGTGTTGAGCTGGTCGGCCGCGAGCACGTGCACGCCCTCGACGTTGCGCACCGACTTCAGCGACACGATGTCGCTGCGGTCGAGCACGACGAGCAGGTTGGTGCGCGTGGTCAGGCCGGCGAGCAGGGCCACGGCGTCCTTGGTGGACGGGGCGTCACCGGTGACCAGCGACTCGACCACGTGGACGCGGTCGTGGCGGGCCCGGTCGGAGAGGGCGCCACGCAGGGCGGCGGCCTTCATCTTCTTGGGGGTCCGCTGGCTGTAGTCGCGCGGCTGCGGGCCGTGGACGGTGCCACCGCCGGCGAACTGCGGCGCACGGGTCGAGCCCTGGCGGGCGCGGCCGGTGCCCTTCTGGCGGTACGGCTTCTTGCCACCACCACGGACCTCGCCGCGCGTCTTGGTGGCGTGCGTGCCCTGGCGGGCGGCAGCCATCTGCGCGACGACGACCTGGTGGATCAGCGGCACGTTGACCTGGACGTCGAAGATCTCGGCGGGCAGGTCAGCGGCAACGGTCTTGGTAGCCATGTGGGTCAGGCTCCCTTCGCGGCCGAGCGGACGAGGACCACGCCGCCACGGGGGCCGGGGACGGCGCCCTTGACGAGCAGCAGGCCCTTCTCGGCGTCCACGGCGTGGATCTGCAGGTTCTGGGTGGTCTGGCGCACGCCGCCCATGCGGCCGGCCATGCGCATGCCCTTGAAGACACGGCCCGGGGTGGCGCAGCCACCGATCGAGCCCGGCTTGCGGTGGTTGCGGTGCGCACCGTGCGAGGCGGACACGCCCTTGAAGCCGTGACGCTTCATGACACCGGCGAAGCCCTTGCCCTTGGTGGTGCCGGTGACGTCGATGTCCTGGCCCGCCTCGAAGCTCTCGACCGTGACCTCCTGGCCGAGCGTGTACTCGGCGGCGTCGGCGGTGCGGAGCTCGACGAGGTGGCGACGCGGCGTCACGCCGGCCTTCTCGAAGTGGCCGGTGAGCGGCTTGGTCACCTTGCGGGGGTCGATCGCGCCGAAGCCGATCTGGACCGCGGCGTAGCCGTCGGTGTCGGCGTCGCGGACCTGGGTCACGACGCAGGGACCGGCCTGGATGACGGTGACGGGGACGAGCCGGTTGTCGGCGTCCCACACCTGGGTCATGCCGAGCTTGGTGCCCAGGACGCCCTTCACGGTCTTGGTAGCAGTGGTGGTCATGTCGTCAGCCTCAGAGCTTGATCTCGATGTTGACGTCAGCCGGGAGGTCGAGGCGCATCAGCGAGTCGACGGCCTTGGGCGTCGGGTCGATGATGTCGATGAGGCGCTTGTGGGTGCGCATCTCGAAGTGCTCGCGGCTGTCCTTGTACTTGTGGGGCGAACGGATGACCACGAAGACGTTCTTCTCCGTGGGCAGCGGCACAGGGCCGACCACCGTCGCACCGGCACGGGTCACCGTGTCGACAATCTTGCGCGCCGAGTTGTCGATGACCTCGTGGTCATACGACTTCAGTCGGATGCGGATCTTCTGTCCCGCCATCTCCGTTACGTCTCTCTCTCGCCGTACAGCTTGCATGTGGCCGGCTCACGGACCCCGACCCCCGCGGTCGGGTGTGTCGCACCCGTTCCACGGTCCGACGACATGGGTCTCCCCGTGTCGTACGGTTTTGTCAGATGTCCGGCGGAGCCGGGGCTTGCGCTTCCCTGGAGTGTCGCCCCTGCCCACGTCGTGGAGCCGGTTCGAGGTGTGTCACCGGGGGTGGCACCACCGACATGGGTCGGCGACGCGCGTCAAGCAACCGGTCCAGTGTGCCAGAGCCCCCCGCGACCTACCAAATCGGCCCGGGGGCACCCGGCATACCGGCACCCGTGGCGCGTCGTGCCCCTCGCCCGCCAGCGTATGCCGTGCCCGCGCGGGCGCGACGA
>NZ_JBHUYG010000125.1:0-10199 GCF_042668795.1 Pedococcus sp. NPDC057267
AACGAAAAGCGTGTTCGGGGGTTGTTCGCGTCTGAGCCGATGACGGGAATCGAACCCGCGTGTCCAGCTTGGGAAGCTGGCGCTCTACCATTGAGCTACATCGGCGTGCACCGCCGGAACCGGCGGTGCGGCAGGAGTCTAACCGACGCCGCGGGCCGGACCGACCGCCCCCGCCACACCCCTCGCGTTACTCTTCCCCCGTGCTGCTGAGCGACCGCGACATCATCGCCGAGATCGACGCCGGGCGGGTCGTGCTCGACCCCTGGGACCCCGAGATGGTGCAGCCGAGCAGCGTCGACGTGCGTCTCGACAAGTACTTCCGGCTGTTCGACAACCACAAGTACCCGTACATCGACCCGGCCGAGGACCAGCCCGACCTGACCCGCCTCGTCGAGGTCGCCGACGGCGAGCCGTTCGTGCTGCACCCCGGGGAGTTCGTCCTCGGCTCGATCTACGAGACCGTCACCCTGCCCGAGGACGTCGCCGCCCGGGTGGAGGGCAAGTCGAGCCTGGGCCGTCTCGGCCTGCTCACCCACGCGACCGCCGGCTTCGTCGACCCCGGCTTCACCGGCCACGTCACCCTCGAGCTGAGCAACGTCGCCACCCTGCCGATCAAGCTGTGGCCCGGCATGAAGATCGGCCAGCTCTGCTTCTTCCGCCTCTCCAGCCCGGTCGACAACCCCTACGGCTCGGCCAAGTACGGCTCGCACTACCAGGGCCAGCGCGGCCCGACGGCGAGCCGCTCGTTCAAGAACTTCTCCACGAGCAAGGTCTGACCGACAGGGTCGGACCCACCAATCCAACGGGATGCCGACGGCGAATCCGTCGTGCCCGTCCCGACCCAGGAGTCCCATGCCTGCTCCCCGCCTGCTGTGGCCCACCGAGATCGCCCAGCCCGACGCCGTCGTCCTCGTCCTGCACGGAGGTCGCGAGCACGGCCACGACGCCGTCCGCGACTGGCAGGCCGCCGTGTGGCGGATGCGCCCGTTCGAACGGGCCGTCGCGCGCGCCGGCCGCGGCCGGGTGGCCGTGGCCTCGATCCGGTATGCCGTGCGCGGCTGGAACGGTGACGAGGCGAGCCCGCTGGTGGACACCCTGCTGGCGCTCGAGCAGCTCGAGGCGCGCCACCCCGGTGTGCCAGTGGGTCTCCTCGGCCACTCGATGGGCGGTCGCGTGGCCCTCCACCTCGCCGGCGACGAGCGCGTTGGCGCCATCGCGGCCCTCGCGCCCTGGGTCGAGGCCCAGGACCGCGCCCGCTGGCACCGTGGCCTGCACGTGCTGTTCATGCACGGCACCCGGGACAGGATCACCTCGCCGCGGCGCTCGCGCGCGATGGCCGACGCGATGGCTGCCATGGGCGCCGACGTCACCTACCGCGACGTGCACGGCGACGTTCACGGGATGCTGCGCCAGCCGGCCCGTTGGCACCGCGAGTCCGCCGAGTTCCTCGCGACCCACCTGACCCGGCCGCAGGACCGGACGGAGGCCTAGGCCCGGGCGCCCGGGCGGCCGGTGGCGCCGGGCACCGGCCCCGCGGCATACGCGTCGAGCACCCGCTCGGCCACCTCGAAGTCGCCGGCCAGGTCACGGTCGCCGAGGTGCGCGGGCAGCTGGTCACACCGCGTCAGCGCCTCGGCGAGCGCGCCGACCGGGTGGGTGGCCGACTGTCGCAGCGCCCGCACCGCGCACACGAGCTCGACCGCCACCAGCCGCCGGTACGCCTGCGCCGCGCGGGTGAGCCGCTCCGCGGCGGCGGCCGCGAACGACGCGTCGTCCTCGATGCCGGCCGACACCTGGGCGGTCTGCACCGCCGCCGGCGCGGCTGCGGCCTGGCGCACCACCGAGACGGCCGACGCGGCGACGTACTCGGCGATGAGCAGTCCCGACGACCCGGACGTCTCGTCCGCGAGGAAGAGGGGCAGCCCCTCGCGACCCGTGAGCAGGTGCGCCACGCGCGACTGGACGGCGGCTGCCGACCGTGCCAGCGCCAGCAGGGTGGAGTCCACACTGAGCGCGAGGTATGCCGCGTGGAAGCCGCCGTGGTGCGCGACCTGCGGACCGTCCGGGCCGGGGGTGAAGACAGGGTTCTCGGAGGCGGTGTTGACCGCCGTCTCCACGACGGTGCGCAGGTTCGCCGACCAGTCGAGCAGCGGCCCGTGGACCTGCGGCCAGGTGCGCAGGCCGAAGAAGTCCTGGATGTACGCGGGACGGCCCGGTTGACCCGTGACGAGGGTGCGCACGTGCCCGGCGACCTCAGTGGCCCCGGGAAACGGTGTCGCGCGGGCCGCGGCCTCGCTGAACGCCTCGGGGTTGCCGCGCAGGGCGACGAACGAGAGGGCGCAGACGGTGCTGGCGGCGCGGGCGGTGCCGGCCACCGAGCGGGTCGCCAGGGCGGACTCGGCGAGCGCGAAGGCGTTGGAGGACAACAGGGGGAGCGCGTCGCCGGCGTCGAGGTGCAGGACCCCCCTCCTCGCGCCGCCCACGCGGTCGCGCTCGCCCAGCAGGGTGAGGCCGACCTCCGCGAGCGCGGTGAGGTCGGCGGTGCCGAGCGAGCCGTGCCGGTGCACCACGGGCAGGTCCTCCGACGGCATCCCCGCGAGGTCGGCCAGGGCCACGGCGAGCTCGGGCCGGGCACCGGACCCGCCAGCGAGCAGCTGGTTGGCACGGATCGCCAGGGCCGCGCGCACGACCGGCTCCGGCAGCGGGTCGCCCCACCCTGCGGCGTGCGAGCGCAGGAGGCGCAGTCCGTGCTCCTCGTCCGAACCGGTCAGCTCCTCCCGCGCGGCACCGACCCCCGTCGTGTGGCCGTACACCTCGCGCCGCTCCGAGACCACCGCCGCGTCGCGGTGGGCCCGGGCGGTCCGGGCGACGGCGTCCGGGTGCGCCGAAGCCTCGGCGCCGCGGGCGAGGACCGCGATGGCCTCGAGGTCGAGGTCAGAGCCGGTGAGGTCGACGGTCTGTGCCACGCGGCCCAGTATCGCGACCGCCGGGTGCTCCGGGGCACGGGATCCCCGGTCTTCGCGGGTCGGCGGCTGTCACCCACAGGGGTTAGGTTGATCGGCATGATCGTCTTCGACGGCGTGACCAAGGAGTACCCCGATGGCACCGTCGCCGTCGACAAGCTGAGCTTCGAGGCGCCCACGGGCCGGATCACGGTGCTGGTCGGGCCGTCCGGCTGCGGCAAGACGACCTCCCTGCGGATGATCAACCGGATGATCCAGCCCACGTCGGGCACCATCTCCCTCGACGGCCGCGACACGGCCCGGATGAAGGAGCCGGAGCTGCGGCGCGGCATCGGGTACGTCATCCAGCACGCCGGCCTGTTCCCGCACCGCACGGTCCTGGACAACATCGGCACCGTCCCCCGGCTGCTCGGGCGTGACCGGCGCGAGACCGAGAAGCGCTCGATGGAGCTGCTCGAGCGGGTCGGCCTCGACCCGGCCTTCGCCAAGCGGTACCCCGCCCAGCTCTCCGGCGGCCAGCAGCAGCGCGTCGGCGTCGCCCGCGCGCTCGCGGCCGACCCGCCGGTGATGCTGATGGACGAGCCGTTCAGCGCGGTCGACCCGGTCGTGCGCGAGCAGCTGCAGGACGAGTTCCTGCGACTGCAGGGCGACCTCGGCAAGACCATCGTCTTCGTCACCCACGACATCGACGAGGCGATCAAGCTCGGCGACCAGGTGGCCGTGCTCCAGGTCGGGGGCCACCTCGCGCAGATCGCCGAGCCCGCCTACCTGCTGGCCCACCCGGTCAACGACTTCGTCGCCGACTTCGTGGGCCGTGACCGCGGCTACCGCGCGCTGTCGTTCCAGCCGACCCCCAAGCTGCCGCTGCGGCCCGAGCGCACCGTCACCGTCGGGGAGTCGACCAGGGGCATCGACGCGGACTGGCTGCTCGTCGTCGACGAGCGCAACCACCCGCTCGGCTGGGTCGAGCCGCGACGGGTCGACGGCGAGGTCACCAGCGAGCACCTGCACCGCGGTGGCACCGTGGCGCGGGCCAGCGGGCCGCTGCGTTCCTCCCTCGACGCGGCCCTGTCCAGCCCGAGCCGTCGCGGCGTCATCGTCGACGACTCCGGTTCGCTCGTCGGCACGGTGCGGGCGCACGAGGTGCTCACCGCGATCGAGGACGCCGACCGGCCCGAGCTGGAGGACCGCGACCGCCCCGGGGCCCCTGTCGCATGACCTGGTTCCTCGACCACGTCGGCGACGTCCTCGACCTCGCCGTGCAGCACGCCTACCTCGCGGGCATCCCGCTCGTGGTGGGGCTGCTCCTCGCCCTGCCGCTCGGCTGGCTGGCCCGGCGCTTCACCTGGCTCTACGGCCCCTTCACCGCGGGCTTCGGCCTCCTGTACACGATCCCCAGCCTCGCGCTCTTCGTGATCCTGCCGCTCGTCACCGGCTACGGGATCCTCAGCCCGGTCAACGTCATCGTCGCGCTGTCGCTCTACACGGTGGCGCTGCTCGTGCGCACCGTCGCCGACGGCCTCGGCGCCGTGCCCGACGACGTCGAGAACGCCGCCACCGCGATGGGCTACACCCGCGGCAAGCGCTTCTTCGCCGTCGAGCTCCCGCTGGCCGTCCCGGTCATCGCCGCCGGACTGCGCGTGGCGGCCGTGAGCAACGTCAGCATCGTCAGCGTCGCCACAGTCATCGGGGTCCAGCAGCTCGGCCTGCTGTTCAGCGACGGCTTCAACCGCGACTTCTACGACCCGCTCGTCGTCGGCATCCTCGGCTGTGTCGCGCTCGCCCTGCTCTTCGACGGGGTCATCGTCACGGCCGCCCGCGTGCTGACCCCGTGGACCCGCGCGACGGGGGCCCGGGCATGAACGGCGTCCTCACCTGGCTCACCGACCCGGCCAACTGGTCGGGCCCGGACGGCATACCGACCCAGACGCTCTCCCACCTCTGGTACTCGGGCTTCTCGCTGCTCGTCGCAGCCCTCATCGCCATCCCTGCCGGCCTGGCCGTGGGGCACACCGGGCGCGGCCGGTTCCTCGTCGTCGGCCTCGCCGGCGCCGCGCGCGCCATCCCGAGCCTGGGCCTGCTCTACCTCATGGTGCTGTGGCTGTTCCCCCGGCTCACGGGCGACTCCGCGTTCCTCGTGCCGTGCCTCATCGTGCTCGTCGTCCTGGCGATCCCCCCGATCATGGCGGGGGCGTATGCCGGGGTGGAGGGCGTCGACCCCGCCGCCCGCGACGCTGCGCGCGGGATGGGCATGACGGGTGGTCAGGTGCTGGCCAGGGTCGAGGTCCCGAACGCGATGCCGCTGATCTTCTCCGGCTTCCGGTCCGCGGCCCTGCAGGTGATCGCCACCGCGACCCTGGCCGCCGTGGCGGGCACGGGCGGCCTCGGCCGGTTCCTCATCGACGGCCAGAAGGTCCGCGACTACCCGCAGATGGCCGGCGGTGCGCTGCTGGTGGCGGTGCTCGCCCTGGTGGTCGACCTGCTCCTCGCCCTCGTCCAGCGCTACGTCGTCTCGCCCGGGCTCACCGGCCGGGGCACCGGTGGCGGGCGTCGGGGGCGGCGCCGGCTCGCCCATCGAGGAAATACCCCACAGGATGTAGAGATTCGCGAGCCGCGGCGTACCGTGGACGCCCAAGCCAGTTGACGACCTGTCGACCGAACCGAGAGGCACGACCAGTGAAGCTGACCAGAATGACCGTGACCGTGGCCACCGTGGCCGCGCTGCTGGGGACGGCCGCCTGTGGCAGCTCCGGTGGGGACCCGCTCGCGACCAAGACCAGCAGCAGCTCCGCGGGGGGCGGCGCCAGCAGCGGCATCACCGTCGGGTCCGCCGACTTCCCCGAGAGCGCCCTGCTCGCCGAGATCTACGCCGGGGCCCTCGAGGCCAAGGGGATCAAGGTGACCAAGCGGCTCAACATCGGTGCCCGCGAGGCGTACATCCCGGCGCTGCAGGACGGGTCGATCGACCTCATCCCGGAGTACACCGGCGTCCTCACCCAGTACTTCAACAAGAACGCCAAGGCGACCGACGCCGACGGCGTCTACGCCGAGCTCAAGTCCTCCCTGCCGGCCACCCTGACCGTGCTCGACAAGTCGGCGGCCGAGGACAAGGACGCCCTCGTCATGAAGAAGTCCCGCGCCGACCAGCTCGGCGTGAAGTCGATCGCGGACCTCAAGGGCAAGAGCCAGGACCTCACGGTCGGCGGCCCGCCGGAGTGGAAGACCCGCCTCACCGGCCTGCCCGGCTTCAAGAAGATCTACGGCCTGGAGTTCAAGTCGTTCCGCCCGCTCGACGCCGGCGGCCCGCTCACCCTGGCCGCCCTCAAGAACGGCCAGATCGACGCGGGTGACCTGTTCACCACGGACCCGAACCTCGCGGCCAACGACCTCGTGGCGCTCCAGGACCCCAAGAGCATGTATGCCGCGCAGAACGTCGTCCCGCTCATCACCAAGAGCAAGAGCAACGACACGATCGCCGGGGCGCTCAACGCCGTCTCGGCCAAGCTCGACACCGCGACCCTCGCCGCCCTCCTCAAGGAGGTCGTCGTCGACAAGAAGGACGCGTCGGCGGTGGCCAAGGAGTTCCTGAGCGCGAACGGCCTCGGCTGACCTGACGGGCCAGGGCGCCGGCACGCACGACGAGGCCGGGTGCGGACTCCCCCCGAGTCCACACCCGGCCTGCGGCGGGGCCCGTCCCGCCTGCGCCGAACGGACCTGGGCTGCGCCCCTCCACGCAGCCCGTGCCCGTCCCGCGACCGTGCGGGGACAAGACTGCCGGGACCGGCCTGCCGGGGGCATCGGTGAAACCACCGATACGGGGGAGGGACGTCGGTAGCCTGAACGGGTGCTGACTCCGTGCGTGGGCCGCGACGAGGTCATCGACCGCGTCCGGCAGCTCGTCGAGGAGCACCGCTGGGTGACCCTCACGGGGGCACCCGGCTGCGGCAAGACGCTCGTCGCCCGGCACGCCGCCGCCGCGGTCCCGGGCTCGCTCTGGGTGACCGCCCACGCGCACAGCTCGCGTGCCAGCCTCGTCACCGCCTGCCTGGCCGCGCTGGACGCGGAGGTGGCGCCGGGGGACTCCGAGACGATGGCGCTCAAGCGGGCCCTCGACGGCCGGGACGTCCTGCTCGTGCTCGACGGGGTCGACTCGGTGGACGGGCTGGGCGCCCTGCTGCAGGACCTCGTCGAGGAGACCGACACCTGGCGGCTGCTGTGCACGGCCCAGACCGTCGCCGGCCGGCCGCACGAGCGCGTGCTCCGGCTGCAACCGCTGCCGGCCCCGAAGCCGACCGGCGAGCTCGAGGGCCCCGCCGTCGAGCTGCTGCTCGCCCGGGTCGCGTCGGCGGGTGGCCACCTCGTCGACCTGGAGACCCACGGCCCCACCATCCGCCGGCTCATCACGGCCAGCGGCGGCCTGCCGCTCCTGCTGGAGCAGCTCGCGGTGCAGATCGCCCTCGTCGGCGTCAGCGACGTCGCCCCGGTCGGGTCGATGGACGAGGCGGTCCGGGCCTCCTACGCCCTGCTCGACGAGGAGCAGCAGCGGTGCTTCCGCCGGCTCGCCGTCATCGGCCGGCCCGTCAGCCTCGACGTCATCGCGCACGGCTGCGGCGTCACCCGCGCCCAGGCGGTCCAGCTCGCCTCGGCCCTGTCACGACGAAGCCTCGTGGAGGTCCACGCCGACGGCCGGTTCGCGATGCTCGCGCCGCTGCGCGAGGTGGGGCGCGCCCTCGCCGCCGAGACCGGCGACGAGACGGGCGCGTTCGAGGGCCTGGTCGCCTGGGCCGACAAGGTCCTCCCACGTGACTTCTACTCGGGCGCGGCCAACGAGCCGTGGCTCGCCGAGCTCGACCTGCTGGCGATGGCCGTCCGGTACGCGTGCGCCCAGGACGAGACCCGCCCCCTCGGGTACGAGCTGGCCAACCGCGCGTTCTCGACGCTGTACACGGCCATGCGGGTCCGCGAGGCCGTCGACCTGCTCGAGTCGGTCCTCGACAGCGGGGACGGGCCGCCCCTCGTCGGGTCCCAGCTCGCCCGTCGCGCCGGCATCTGCGCCTCCGAGGCGCGTGGCACCTACGAGGGGCTGCGACTGCTCGAGCGCGCCGAGCAGCACGCGCAGGCGCTCGACCCGCAGGACCGCGACCTCGAGGTCGCCCGCACCGCCGCCATCCGCGCGGAGATGCACCTCGACGCCGGCAAGCTCGCCGAGGCCCGCGCCGACGCCGAGGGCACCCTGGAGCTCGGCCAGGCGGACCCGTACGTCGTGCGCCAGGTCCGCCGCACGCTCATGGACGTCTGCGTGTCCACCGGCGAGTGGGACGAGGCGGAGCGGCTCGCCGCGCTGGTCGTCGACGCGCCCCCGCCCGACGAGCTCTGGATCGCGCTCGCCGCCCGGGTGCTCCAGGCGAAGGTCGCCTGGGAGCGGGGCCGCCTCATCGAGGCCGAGTCCCTCGCCCGCGTCGCCCGCGAGCGAGCCCGCGAGATCCACGAGGACCGCATCGCACTGCTCGCCGACACCGTGCACCGGCTCGTCACCGGCGAGCCCGGCACCGAGGTCGAGGCCGACGGGCTGCCTTGGGCCGTGCGCCTCGTCGTGCAGCTGCAGGAGGTGCGCGAGCTGCTCGCCGCCGGCGAGACCGCCCGGGCCGCGGGCCTGGCGGCCGACATCGTCGTCCTTGCCGACAGCAGCAACCTGGGCCGCGACGCGGTCGAGGCGCGCCTGCTCGTGGGGGACGCCCTGATGGAGCTCGGCGAACCGGGCCAGGCGCAGGCGTCGTACCTGTCGGCCCTCCGGCGGGCCGCCCAGGTGCCACTGCCACTGCGGGGGGCAGACGCCCTCGACGGGCTGGCCGTGCTGCTGCGCCGGAACGCCAACCCGGCGCACCGCCAGGTCGCCGGCGCTGCGGCCGCCCTGAGGGTCCCGCGCCAGGCGGTGGGCCGCGACCGGCCCGGCGTCGCGTATGCCGCGGGCGCGGTCCGCGACTGCCCGTCCGGCTGGGTGGTGGACCAGCAGCTGACCCCGGAGGGCGTCGCGGCGGTGGCCGCCCTGTTCGCCGCCTCGACCGTGGAGGTCGCCACGCCGCTCGACGCGCTGACCAAGGCCGAGCGCGCGGTGGCCGAGCTCGTCGCCGAGGGGCTGACGAGCCGGCAGATCGCGACCCGGCTCTTCGTCTCGCCGCGCACGGTCGACGCCCACCTGTCGCACATCTACCGCAAGCTCGAGATCGCCTCGCGGGCCAAGCTCGCCGCGCTCATGGCCGAGGTCGCCTGAGGGAAGCCGAGCAGGCCGCGTGGCCGTCCGCTCCGAACACGGGGTGTGCGCGACCTGACCTACCGCCTCGTCATCGCGGTGTGCCGCGCCCTGTTCCGGGTCCTCGGCCTGCGGATCGACGTGCGCGGGGCCGAGCGGCTCCCGGCGAGCGGACCGGTCGTCGTGGCCGCCAACCACAGCAGCTTCATCGACTTCATGGTGGTCGGGCTCGCGGCGACGATGCGCGGGCGGCTCGTCCGGTTCATGGCGAAGCAGTCGGTCTTCGACGCGCCGGTGTCCGGGCAGCTGATGCGCGGCATGCACCACATCGCGGTCGACCGGGCCCACGGCGCCGTCGCCGCCCGCCACGCCCTGTCCGCCCTGCGCCGGGGCGAGGTCGTCGGCATCTACCCCGAGGCGACCATCGGCCGCGCGTTCGTCGTCAAGGACCGCGCCGACGTCAGGCGCGGCGCGGCATACCTGGCGCTCGCCACGGGCGCCGCGCTGGTCCCGGTGGCGCACTGGGGGGTCCACAGGGTCTTCACGGTCGGCGGCCGGTGGAGCCTGCACCGTGGCACCGCGGTCACGGTCCTCGTCGGCGAGCCGCTCGTGCCACGGCCGGGCGAGGACGCCGAGGCGCTGACCGACCGGCTGCACGACGCGCTGGTCGAGATGGTCGAGCACCTGCTCGACACCTACCCGCAGCCGCCGGCCGAGCCGGCCACCGCCTGGTGGTGGCCCGCTTCCCGGGGAGGGGCCGCGCCGGCAACGCACGAGGCGCGCCTCCTCGACGAGGAAGCGCGCCTCCGGGCGGACGCGGGCCGGACCGGCCGCTGACCCGACGCTGACCCGCCGCCACGGACTACCGCTCGGGCCCTGTGAGCCAACCTCTGCTAGCAGAGGTTGGCTCACTCAGCGCGGGCTGCACAGTCTTCTGGGTGCACCACGCTCTGCTAGCAGAGCTTCGTGCCGCTGACGGTCAGGCC
>NZ_JBHUYG010000126.1:0-10023 GCF_042668795.1 Pedococcus sp. NPDC057267
GGGTGTACCCGCGGACCGGGCCGCTCGGGCCCTCCGGCGGGGCCTCTGCCGGACCGCCGCCGTCCGCCACGTCAGGGATGGCTCAGTCCTCGGAGGAGGCGCCGGAGGACAGGCCCTGCTTGATCAGGCTCATGACCGAGGAGTCGGCCAGCGTCGTGACGTCGCCGACCTCGCGGTTCTCGGCCACGTCGCGCAGCAGGCGGCGCATGATCTTCCCCGAGCGCGTCTTCGGCAGCTCGGGCACGACCATGATCTGCCGCGGCTTGGCGATGGGGCCGATCTCCTTGGCCACGTGGTTGCGCAGCTCCTGCACCGTCTCGTCTCCGTGGTCCTCGGCCCCGCCGCGCAGGATGACGAAGGCGCACACCGCCTGGCCGGTGGTCTCGTCGGTCGCGCCGACGACCGCGGCCTCCGCCACCGACGGGTGCGACACCAGCGCCGACTCGATCTCGGCCGTCGACAGGCGGTGGCCCGACACGTTCATGACGTCGTCGACGCGCCCGAGCAGCCAGATGTTGCCCTTCTCGTCGTACTTCGCGCCGTCGCCCGCGAAGTAGTACTTCTCGCCGAACCGGCTCCAGTACGTCTCCCTGTACCGCTCCGGGTCGCCCCAGATGCCGCGCAGCATCGACGGCCACGGCTTGGTGAGGACGAGGTAGCCGACCTTCTCCGGCGCGGTGAACGGGTTCCCGTCGTCGTCGAGGATCTCCGCGCTGATGCCGGGGATCGGCCGCTGCGCCGAGCCCGGCTCGAGGTCGGTCACGCCCGGCAGCGGGCTGATCATGATCGCGCCGGTCTCGGTCTGCCACCAGGTGTCGACGATGGGGCAGCGGTCGGACCCGATGTGCTTGCGGTACCAGAGCCAAGCCTCGGGGTTGATCGGCTCGCCCACCGAGCCGAGGACGCGCAGCGACGACAGGTCGTACTTGGCCGGGATGTCGTCGCCCCACTTCATGAAGGTCCGGATCGCGGTGGGGGCGGTGTAGAGGATCGTCACCTTGTACTTCTCGACGATCTCCCACCAGCGGCCCTGGTGCGGGGTGTCGGGCGTGCCCTCGTAGATGACCTGCGTCGCGCCGTTGGCCAGCGGCCCGTAGACGATGTACGAGTGGCCGGTCACCCAGCCCACGTCGGCGGTGCACCAGTAGACGTCGGACTCGGGGTGGACGTCGTGCACGACCGAGTTCGTGTATGCCGCCTGGGTCAGGTAGCCGCCCGTCGTGTGGAAGATGCCCTTGGGCTTCCCGGTGGTGCCGCTGGTGTAGAGGATGAACAGCGGGTGCTCGCTGTCGTGGGCGGGGGCCTCGTGCCGGTCGCCGGCGGAGCCGACGACGTCGTGCCACCAGACGTCCCGCGAGTCGTCCCACTCGACGTCCTGCTCCGTGCGCCGGACCACGAGCACCTTCTCGACCGGCGAGCCGTCGCCCCTGACCGCCTCGTCGACCGCGGCCTTGAGCGGGGCGGGCTTGCCGCGGCGGAACTGCCCGTCGCTCGTGACCACGACCTTGGCCTCCGCGTCGGCGATCCGCGTTCGCAGGGCGTCGGCGGAGAACCCGCCGAAGACCACCGAGTGCGGGGCGCCGATCCGCGCGCACGCCAGCATGGTGACAACCGTCTCGGGGATCATCGGCAGGTAGATCGCCACCCGGTCGCCCTTGCGGACTCCCAACGACTCCAACGCATTGGCGGCCTTCGCCACGTCACGCTGCAGGTCGGCATACGTGATGGTGCGGGTGTCCCCGCCCTCGCCCTCGAAGTGGATGGCTACGCGGTCGCCGTTGCCGGCCTCGACGTGCCGGTCGACGCAGTTGTATGCCGCGTTGAGCTCGCCGCCGACGTACCACTTGGCGAAGGGCGCGCCGCTCCAGTCAAGGGTCTGCCCGAAGTCGGTCGACCAGCTGATCCGCTCGCGCGCCTGGGTGGCCCAGAAGCCCTCGAAGTCGGCGGCCGCCTCGTCGTACAGCCCCGCCTGCCCGTTGGCCTGCTCGGCGAACTCGGCGCTCGGCTCGAATGACGTGGACTGGGACACGGTGGACCTCCTGGCATCAACGACAGGCGGCTCGGTGGGCGAGCACGCGGGTACCCGCCCAGCCAACCCGCATCCGCCGCGCGGGACAAGGGGAGCGGCGGCTCGGCTCGACCGGCGGACGGCAGCCGCGCCGGACGGCTACCCTCGCGTCGTGACCGAGAAGACGGCGCGGCTCGCCCCGGCCTCGCAGGCCCAGCAGGACCGTGGCTCGGGCGCCCTCGCCGGCTGGCGGCACACGTCGCGGCGCGTGTGGCCGTGGGTGGCCGTCGTCGTCGGCGCGGTGCTGTGGTGGCCGGCCGGCTTCTGGGGCCTGGAGTCGTGGCCGCGGCTGCCGCTGCGCCCGCTCGACGGCGACCTCGTGCTGCTCGGAGCGACGGCTGCGGCGGCGTCGGTGTCGCTGGTCGTGCGTTCGCCGTGGCCGCGGTTCGTCGTCGTCATCGGCTGGAGCGTGCTGGGCTGGCTGGTCAGTGCGCCCTCGCACGACACCTACCCCGACGAGCGGCAGTCGCTGGCCCTGATCCTGGCCGGGAGCGCGTTCGTCGGGATCGTGCTCGGGGCGCGGGGGCACAAGGGGCCGCTCGGCGCGGCCGGCGTCCTGGCGTTCGTGGCGGGGTTCTCGCCGGCGACCTGGCCGCACGGTGCGCCCCTTGCCGTCGCGCTGGCCCTGCCGTTCGCGGTGGCGAGCTGGCACCGGGTCGCCCCGACCGTGCTGAGCGTCCTCCGGGTGCTGCTCACGTGGTTGGTGGCCGGGCTGCTCGCGGCCGCGTGCCGCTACGGCTGGGGCGTGCTTCACCCGCGGATGAACATCGGGTCGCGCCGCGGCGAGGCCCGCGCGGTGGCGAACGCCTGCTGGGACTTCGTGCGGACCCAGTGGTGGACCTCGAGCGAGGCGATGCTGCGCTCGCAGGCGGCCTGGTTCTGGGTGGCCCTGGTGCTGGCGGTCCTCGTCGCCGCGGCCCGGGCGCTCACCAGCGGTGGGCGACGTCGATCACCAGCCGCGCGGAGCGTGCGTCCTGGATCGTGAAGACCCGGAACGGCAGCCGTGCCCGCACCCCGAGACCCAGTGAGGTCTGGCCCTCGAAGGTGCCCGCCCACGCCACCTGGCGGAAGGTCCGGTAACCCGTGACGTTCACGACGTTCGCCTGGGACCGCGGGAGGTAGCTCGGGCTGCCGGTGGACGTGTATGCCGGCGCGCGCACGACGACGAGCAGCTTGGCGCCGCCGCGCAGTGGGACGACCGTGCCCCTGCCCTCGGTGTAGACGTTCGTGACGTACTTGACGGTGTACCCGGGCGCCGTGCCCCGGAGGTCGACGACCAGGCGGTCGTAGCACGCGTGCTGTCCCGAGCGGACGTTGGTGACGGGTCCGCGCACCATGGTGGAGACGCTCTTGGGCAGCGACCCCCACCGGATGCCGCAGTAGGGAGCGGCTTCGGCGGGTGCGGTCGCCGCCACGAGGGGCAGCACCCCCGCTGCGACGGCAACGACGAGCGACCGGACTGCCAGTCGCGTACGGGTGGTGAGGCGTGTGGTCATGGCGGTCTCCTTCCGAGCCTGCGGGCACCCCAAGGACGTCCGAGGCCCACCGTCCGTTGACCGTGCGGCCGACACCAGGGTCCATCGTCCCGGGCTCGTCCGGTGTTGCCCGGGTACCCACCAGTCCAGGGCCGGCGCCACGAGGCGACGGCCCGCCTGTCTAGGCTGCTCGCCGTGGTCGACGTCGCCTCCTCCCTCACCGCCCTGGGCGAGCTTCCCGGCATCCCCGAGAAGGTCGCCGCCGCGCGGCAGGCGTGCGAGCAGCTGCGCTGGCACGAGGCGCTGCGCCGGCGCATCCCCGAGGCGTCGGCCGAGTCGCGGGTCCGCGGCGCCCAGGCGAGCGCCGCGCTCGAGGGCGCGACCGTGCCGCTCGACCTGGTCCGCGACGTCATGCGTGGGGCGGCGCAGTGGCCCCTCGAGCCGGACCCGGTCGAGCAGGTGGCCCGCGGCGCCGTCCAGGCGACGGCGGAGAGCGAGCACGTCCGCGCGCTGGTGTCGTCGGCGCCACTGCAGGCCCTGGCGCGGCTGCACGTGGCTGCGGCCGCCGGGCTCGTCGCCCCCGACCAGCTCGGCCGCCCGCGCACCGGGGACCAGGGGAGCGCGGAGTTCACCGACCTGGGGCCGGCCCCGGGCGCCGCGTCGCTGGCGGCGCGACTCGACTCCCTCACTGCGGTCCTCACCGTCGACGCGGCCGTGCCGGCCCTGGTCGTCGCCGCCGTCGCCCACGCCGAGGTGGTCACGGCACGCCCGTTCGTCCGCGGCAACGGCGTCGTCGCCCGGGCGCTGGCCCGGGCGATCGTGCAGGCGCGCGGGCTCGACCCCACCGGCGTCGCCGTCGTCGAGGCCGGGCACGCGGCGCAGGGCGGCCCGGCGTACCTCGGCGCGCTCGCGGCATACGGCACCGGCTCAGGCGCTGGCGTGGGGCTGTGGCTGGAGCACTGCGCCGACGCGCTCGTCGCGGCGGCCGCTGCCGGGGTCGAGGTCTGCGACGCCGTGCGCGCGGGCCGGCTGGCCTGAGGGAGGCGCCGGCGAGGGGTCCCGGGAGGGCTCGCAGCGCAGCCGCGGAGCGCTTCGCGCCCGGGTCGTCGCGGCGTCGGCGCGGCTGACCTGCGGCGACGCGTCAGGGGCGGACCCGGGACCAAAGTCAAGGCTTACGTTGCCCGCCGGACAGGGGTAGACATGAGGTAAGTCGACGTACGCGAGTCCGACGACCACCGCGATCCCCTCGGGCACCCACGCGCGGGCAGTCCACTGGTGGACCGATCGTGGGCGGGCTTGTCCCGCTGCGACAACTGAGTGCACGCCTGGTAACCCGAGCCGGGTCGCGGTCGATGGCACCTCGCACGAGCGGGGTGCCATCCCGCGTCCGAGGGTCGGTCCGGAGCCCCTGCGGCGACGGCCGACACAGGGGGTGCGGGGGCCGCGTGGTGCCCTTGGTGTGCGTGGGTCGTGGCCGCGGTGGGCGTGGGTCGTGGCCGCGCCACGCCGGGCGCGTGGCGAGTTGCGGTTGAAGGCTAAATGGTCCACGATTACTCCGTTCGCTCCCCCTCGGGGTCGAGCGGACCGGCGCACCTGCTCCTCCCCCCCGGAGCATGGCGCGTCGACGGCCCCGGTTGTCCCCCCGACCGGGGCCGTCCCCTTTCCCGGGGCAGGCGCAGGGCTCACGCCGCGGGACGGGGCCAGGCCGGGCGAGACGGGGCCGGGCGAGACGGGGCCGGGCAGAGGCCGGTGTACTGGCACCGTCGTCTCGACGAGGGCTGGCCGTCCACAGCTCGCCTCGGTTGAGCCGTCCGTCCACAGGGGCGCGGTGCGGCCGTGTCCCCGCCCGCTGTCGCGCACGAGGCTGGTTGGCATGGACCACCACGTGCTGGGTGTCGTGGGCGCCTCCGGCGGACTGGGGGCGTCGACGCTGGCCGTCTCGCTCGCCGTCCGCGCGGGTCCGCTGCTCGGGGTGTCCGCCTGCGTCGACGGCCGTCCCAGCGGGGGTGGCGTGGACGTCACGGCCTGCCTCGAGCACCTGCCCGGCCTGCGCTGGGGCGACCTCGCCGACCTGCAGGGACGGGTCGACGGCGCTGCCGTGCTGCGGGCGCTGCCGGGGGAGGGGTCCCTGCGCGTGCTCGCATCCCGGGGCACTCCGCCGGCTGCCGCCACGGTGCGAGCAGTCGTGGAGGGGCTGGCGGAGGTGTGCGGTCTCGTGGTCCTCGACACCGGTGCAGCCCCGCAGCTGCTGGACCTGTGCACCTCGGTGGTGGTCCTCGCCGGCGTCAGCGCCAGGCGGCTCGCGGACGCGGGGGCGCTGGTGCAGTCGGGTGTGCTGCCGTCCGACGCCCTCCTCGTCCTGCGCGGCGCCCGCCGGGAGCCGGTTGCGCCGGAGGACGTCGCGGTGCACCTGGACCTCCCCCTGGCCGCGGTGCTGCGGGACGAGGTGCGGGTTCGTGCGGACGAGGACCGGGCGCGGGTGCCCGGGACCCGTGGACGTGGCGCCGTCGAGGCGGTGGCCGACCGCGTGCTGGGGATGGTGGGGGTGGGGGCCGGCTCGGGGCCGGCTCGGCGTGTGCAGGTGCCGGCGGTGGACAGCGTGGCGGGCGTACGGCGTGCCGTGCCCGCCACGGAGGAACGCCTGCCGGGGCTCGAGCCGACGTCCGCGGCCCGTGGGGGTGTGCGGTGACCCGCGGATCCCCCGCAGGTCGCGTCCCCGGCCCGCCCGCGCCCCGGCAGGGGCGGGCGATCGCCGACCAGATCCGGCGCGGCCTCTCCCCGGACGCGCGGCTCGTGGAGGAGGTCGCCGCGGTCGACACCGCGACCCTCGGCGCGGCCGGCGTCCTTGCCGCGCGCGAACGGCTGGCGGCCGAGGTGCTCGGGGCCGGACCGCTCGAGCCGATGCTGCTCGACCCCGACGTCACCGACGTGCTCGTCAACGGTGACGGCTCGGTCTGGGTCGACCGCGGGGCCGGCCTCGTCCGGGCCGAGGTCCAGCTCGAGGACCCCGCCGCGGCGCGGCGCCTGGCCGTCCGGCTGGCGGGGCTGGCGGGGCGCCGGCTCGACGAGAGCCAGCCCTGGGTGGACGGCCTGCTGCCGGGCAGTGTGCGCCTCCACGCGATCCTCCCCCCGCTCGTCGACGGCGGTGCCCACGTCAGCCTGCGGGTGCCGAGGGCCCGCGCCGACGGGCTCCGCGCGCTGGGGGCGTCCGGCATGTTCGGGGCACTGGCCGAGGAGCTGCTGCGCCGGCTGGTGCTGGCCCGGTGCTCGTTCGTCGTGACGGGCGGGACGGGCTGCGGCAAGACGACCCTGCTGGCCGCCCTGCTCGCCGAGGTGCCACACGCGGAACGCCTGGTGCTCGTGGAGGACGTGCGCGAGCTCCAGGTGGGCCACCCCCACGTCGTGCGGCTGCAGGGTCGCGGCCCGAACGTCGAGGGCCGCGGCGCCGTCGGCCTCGTGGACCTCGTGCGCCAGGCGCTGCGCATGCGTCCGGACAGGCTCGTCGTGGGTGAGGTGCGAGGCGCCGAGGTCCGCGAGATGCTCGCCGCGCTCAACACCGGGCACGAGGGCGGCTGCGGGACGGTGCACGCCAACGCCCCGGTCGACGTCCCAGCGCGGTTCGAGGCGCTGGGCGCCCTGGCCGGTATGCCGCCGGCCGCCGTCCACGCCCAGCTCGCGTCCGCGGTGCGCGTGGTCGTGCACGTGCAGCGACGCACCGAGGGGCGACGGGTGGCCTCGTTGTCCGTGCTGAGGTCCACCCGTGAGACGGGGAAGGTCCGCTGCGACCTCGCGCTGGACGCGGTCTCCGGCACCCGGGGTCCGGCGTGGGACGAGCTGGCCGAGGCGGTCGGTTGGGCCCCGCCGGGTGGCGAGCCTGCCGAGCGGGGAGACGGCGGTGGTCGCCCGGGCTCCGACGCCGGTGTGCCTCCTGCATCCCCATCGCTGACGGGGCCGGGCGCATGACCGGTGTGGTCGTCTGCTCGCTGCTCGCAGCGGCGGCCGTCCTGGCCTGGCCTCGCGCCGGGAGGCCCTCACCGCAGTGGTCCGCGGGGAGCGTCGAGGTCGCCCCAGGGGTGTCCTGGCGGGCGCGGCTCCCGGGGGCGGGGTCGCGCCGCGCCCGTCACAGCCGGGACGAGGCACTGGGGGAGCTGCTCGCGCTCGTGGCCGGTCCCCTGCGCTCCGGTGCGCCGGCCGCGGTGGCCCTCGACGCCGCACGGTCGGCCCTCGGTCCGGGCTCGTTGGACGGCCTCGTGGCCGACCTCGTCGCGACCGGACAGCGTGCCGAGCCGCTGGCACCCGTGTGGTCACGGTGGGCAAACCGACTCACGAGCGACGAGCTGGCCTTCGTGGCGAGTGCGTGGGCGCTCACCGAGGACACCGGGGCCCCGCTCGCGGATGCCCTCGAGACCTCTCTGGACGTGGTGCGCGCCCGGCGTCGTGCCGCGGACCGGGTCGCCTCCGCAGCCGCAGGACCGCGTGCCTCGATGCTCGTGCTGCTGCTCCTGCCCCTGTCGGGGCCGCTCGTGGGCCTGGCCTGCGGTATCGGTCCCCGGACCCTCTACCTCTCGAGCCCGGCTGCAACCGGCAGCCTGCTCGCCGGCCTGGTCCTGGCAGTGCTGGCGCGGTGGTGGAGTGCGCGGATCCTGGCGAAGGCCGCATGACCTGGGTGGCAGTGCTCCTGGCCGTGGCCGCGGTCCTGGTGTGGCCCTCGCGTGGCCCGGCCGGGCGAGGTGCCAGTGCGGCGACGGAGGGTCGACCGCGGGGGCCGGCGAGCACCCCGACGGGGTCGCCGCGCCGCGAGGACGTCGCCGACGCGCTCGTGCTCGTGGTCCTGGCCCTGCGGTCCGGCGCGGACCTCGCCGGTGCGGTGTCCGGCGTCACGGCCGTCTCGCAGGGGGCGGTACGCCGTGACCTCGACGCGGTCGTGGCCGCGCTGCGCTGGGGTGTACCCGTCGCGGAGGCCTGGGGGTATGCCGGGCCGGTTTGGCGTCCGGCGGCGCTCGCGTTCCAGATGGCCGCCGCCACGGGTGCGTCGCCCACGGGTCTGCTCGTCGAGGCGGCGGTGCGGATCCGGGACGAGCAGGAGCAGGACCAGGCGCGCAGGGCGGCGCGCGCCGGCGTGCTGCTGGTGCTTCCGCTCGGCCTCGGGTTCCTCCCGGCATTCGCCTGCACGGCGGTGATCCCTGTCGTCCTGGCCCTGGCGGCGAGCGTCCTGGGCTCGTGAGTGGGGGCCGAGCGTCGTCCACAGTCCGGTGGCGCCTCGGTCGTTGTCCACCGGCGACGACGGCCGCCCTGTCCGGGTGCTCGGATCCCCGCTTGTCTGGACCCAGAGGAGGCGCACGGCCTTCGCGACACGGGAGGAGCACGCATGAAGAGGACATGGGACCGCAGGGTCGAGGGGCTGCGGCGGAGGGCGGAGGCCGGCATGACGACGGCCGAGTACGCGGTGGGCACGTTGGCGGCCTGCGCGTTCGCGGCCGTGCTGCTGGCCGTGGTCCGGTCCGGCGGGGTCAAGTCCGCCCTGGCCGGGATCATCACGACCGCCCTCGGGACGGCTGGGTGAACCGGCGGCCCGAGGACGGGATGGCGACCGTCGAGCTGGCGGTCGCCGTCCCCGCCGTCGTGCTGTGCCTGCTCATGGGCCTTGGTGCGGTGCGGGCCGTCACGGACCAGGTCCGGTGCACCGACGCGGCACGGGCGGCCGTTCGGGCAGCCGCCCGTGGTGACAGTCCCGGCAGCGCGGTCGCCCTCGGACGCAGGTTGGCGCCGCCCGGCTCCACCGTCACCGTCGAGCTGGCCGGGTCCGTGGTCGAGTCGGCAGTCCGTGGTCGTCCACCGCGCGCGCTGCGCTGGCTGGGTGCTGTGGGCGTGCCGTCCGCCCGCGCGGTGGCCGCGCGGGAGGACGTCGGGTGAGTCCGGTCCTCAGCCGACCAGTCCGCCCACGCCGAGGTTCACGGCACCGGCACCGGCACAGGCCAAGGCGGGCGCACGACCAGGGGAGCGGGACGGTCCTCATGGTGGGCGTCGTGGCGGCGCTGTTCCTTCTGACCGTTGCCGGGGTCGCGGTCGCCAGTGCCGTGCTGGCCGCGCACCGCGCCAGGGCGGCAGCCGACCTGGCTGCGCTCTCGGGCGCCGTGGCACTGGGGCAGGGTGGTGCGCCCTCCTCGGCCTGCGGCGCTGCCCGCGTGGTGGCCGGGCGCAACGGTGCTGTGCTCGTCGCCTGCAGCACCGGGGCCGACGGTTCGCTGCTCGTACGGACGAGCACTCGCGTGACCGTCGGTGTCCCCGCACAACCCAGGGCCGCCACAGCGTTGGCACGCGCCGGTCCGACACAGTGAGGCCCGGGGGCCGGGTGGGGGGGGGGGGGGGACGTCGCGTCGCGGGAGGGCCGGGGTGGCGGCCGCGGGAGCGGAGGTGCCGGCGGACCGGCCGTTGGCGGAGCCGTTGGACCCCGCGCCGTTCCCCTCGCTGCCCGAACCC
>NZ_JBHUYG010000127.1:0-9906 GCF_042668795.1 Pedococcus sp. NPDC057267
GCACGGCCCCCGCCGTGCCGCCCCGGACCACGTCCCCCGATGGACGAGGTCAGGGGGCCGGTGCCCCCGGGGTGGGGGAGGACGGCGCCCCGGCGTTCCGGCGGTACCAGTCGCGCCAGACGAGGCGGTGGACCGGGATCCAGCGCGGCAGGTCGCGCAGACCGGGGATGAACGGCACGAGCACGAGCCCGAGCGTCAGCAGCATCATCAGGCCCCACACCAGGGCGTCGGCGTTGTCCGACGTGGAGAACGGCGGCACCTTGTACCAGAAGGTGTAGAGCCACAGCCAGGGCTGACCCGGGTAGTTGCCGGTCTCGTTCATCATTCCCCACTGGTCTCCGCCCAGGCTGCGGGCGCGGGCCTGGTCCTCCAGGTACGACCCGTCGGCGAGCAGCAGCAGCTGCCGGCTGGGGTCGCTGCGGTAGAAGGTGCTGCCGCCGAGCTGCTGCTCGAGCCCGCCGGACGCCGCGAGTCGCTCGAAGGCTGCCGCGATCGCGGGCACGGGGCCGTACTGCCCCGCCGCCACCTTCGCGGGGTTGCCGTCGGGGGCCTTGCCGAGCGCGGCCTCGTAGGTGCTCGCCCACTGCGCCCGCTGCGCCGTGGTCGCGACCGACCACTCGCCGAGGGCCTTGACGACCGCCGGGTCGCTGGTGGCGCGCTGCAGCGGGGTGAGCACCAGGTCGTGCGCCGAGTCGACGGGGTACCGGACGCCGGCCCACTTCTGCAGCGGGACGCCGAGCAGGGTCTGCCCGGTGCCGGCGGAGTTGTACGGGGGTCCGTACGAGGCGCTACCCGAGTCCCCGGACAGCTCGGCGACGGCGGTCGCCACGACGTCGTTGGGCGCCGCCTTGGCCCAGTCCTGCAGGGTCAGCGCCTTCTCGTCGGGTGAGCCGAAGACGGCCGCCAGGACGGCCGTGAGGACGACGATGGCCGCCAGGGCCAGCACGAACTCCTTGACGAGGTCGTACGGACGGGTGGGGAAGCCGTGGGAGTCCGGCGTGACGCGTTGTGTCCGCGGCCGGGTGAGCGTGGTCATCGCTGCACCTCCTCGGCCGGGGCTGCGGACGCGGTACCGGGCGCGGTGGCGACCTCGTCCAGCGGCGGGACGACACCGTGCCGGCGGACCAGGATGACGTGGGCGACGGCGATGATGCCGACCGCGAACGGCAGCAGGACGACGTGGAACAGGATCATCTGGCCCGTGTCGAGCACGTTGAAGAAGGCGCCGATGCCGACGGAGTTGAGGCCGTCCTTGGCCTGGGTGCTGATCCACTGGCTGTCGAAGTTGGTCTGGACGAGGTAGCCGGTGAAGGCCGTGCCGATCGAGGCCAGGAGGGCGACGACGCCGGTGACCCAGGTCAATGCCCGACCACCACGCCAGGCTGCCATCCAGAACTTGCCCCAGAGGTGGATGACCATGACGACGAAGAAGAGCTCGACCGACCACAGGTGCAGGCTGTTGACGTACCGGCCGAGGGTCGAGGTGTGCCACCACGCGACGCCACCGAGGCTGAGCCCCATACCCGTGAGCACGACCACCACGAGCGAGGCGAGCGTGAGGACACCGAAGACGTAGATCCACGAGGCGACGTATGCCGGCTGGCGGTCGGGCAGGACCTGGCCGGGGGGCACGGTGCGGCTGACGCGGTCGCGCAGCCACACCGTCCAGCTGGTGGAGCTCATCGGCCTGCCTCCGTCCGGTCGTCGGGGGAGCCCGGTGCCCCGGGCGGTGTCTCGCGGGGTGCCGTCGTCGGGGATCCGGTGCGCAGGCCGGGGCTGGTGTCGTGGGCGCGTGAGTGCGCACCGGGGAAGGGCAGCAGGAGGGCTGCGGCGAACACCACGAGCATCAGGACGATGATCAGGGCGTTGGTCACCGAGACGTGCACCACTCCCCAGTCGAGGTAGGTGCCCGCTCCGGAGGCGGCCGGGACGAGGTGGACCATGGGGCGCTCCTTTCGTGGCGAGCGCCCGGGGCTGCACGCCCTCGACCGGCTCGTCCGTCTGCGCCACCGGTGGGGCAGACGGACGAGCCGGAACAGGGACCAAGGGCCCGGTCGCCGGGTGCCTAGTGGTGGTGTCCTGCGGAGCCGTGGTCGGGTGCTGCCGCGCCCTGGCCGGAACCGGCCGGCCCCTGCGTGCACGCGACGGCGGAGACCACCTCGGCCAGGGCCGAGCGGGCCACCCACCGGGGGGCGCTGCCGTCGAGGGCGTGCACGAGCACCCGCGACCCCGCGACGCGCGTGGCCACGACCTGGTCGCCGGCGCACGGGTCGGCCGCCCGGGCCGCCCGCAGCACGCCGCGCAGCCGGTAGTCGTCGACCCAGCCGGTGACGCCCGTCCCGTCGAGGCTGGTCACCTCCACCTGCGTGCCCAGCACCCGGGTCGGGCGCGCGAGCGTGCCGTCGGGGACCGCGCCGACCACCGCGCCGCCGCCGGCCCGGTCGGTCAGCGGGACCGACGCCAGCTCGACCAGGCCGTGGTCGTCCCGGCCGCTGACGAGCACCAGCCGGTCGGTCGCGGGTCGGGTCGAGCCCGCTGCGCCGACCGTCGCCCCGTCCGCAGCCGCCTGGGTGACCGCCGGCGCGACCCCTGCGGCGGGCGACACCACGGCGGTGGCCGGCGCCGCCCCGGTGAGGGCGTGACCGGCACACCCGAGCAGGAGCACGGCGCCCACCCCGGCCGCGACGACGCCGCCGCGCCGCCGGCTCACGGGCACGTCGTCGGGTTGGCGGTGCCCTTGGTCACCGCGGTCGAGATGGTGCCGCACCAGGCGCCGCCGTCGCCGCTGCGGTGGAACACCTTGTCGTACTGGGTCGAGCCGAGGCTCCAGCTGTAGCTGTCGTAGACCGTCTCGACGCCGCCGCTGATGGCCAGGAACCGCGCCGACTCCGCGCCGGTGTTGTTGAGGTAGCCCGACGGGATGTCCATGACCCAGTGGCCGCCGGCTGCGATCGTCGTGCCCGCCGGGATCTGCCGTGGCGAGCCACCACCGCCCGCGGCGTCGTCGATGTACAGGCCGCTCAGGTCGACCGCCGACGTGCCGGTGTTGTACAGCTCGACCCACTCCGTCCCCGTGCCGCTCGGGGCCATGAGGACCTCGTTGACCTTGACGGCCGACGGCGAGCCGCCCGTGCCCCCGGTGCCGCCGGTCCCGCTGCTCGCGCGCGTCGTGTAGCTGCGCGTGCCCGCGTCGTACGCGACGGTGAACCCGGCGCCCGAGCCCGAGGTCGCCAGGTGCACGGTCCCGTTGTGGTTGTAGGTGCCCGAGTAGTCGATCGCGGCCCCGGTCGTGTCCGTGGTGTCGCACGGGTCGTTCGCGAGGAAGATGTCCGCGCCGACCTTGCGGAACGCGTCGAGAGTGCGGTTGCCCGGGTGGCCGTAGGAGTTGACGCCGCAGGAGATGAACGCGACCTGCGGGTCGGTCGAGGTGACGTAGCCGTCGGAGGACGAGTGCGCCGACCCGTGGTGGTTGGCGCGCAGCGCGTTGACCGTGCCCATCTTCGTCTTCAACAGCGACTCGACGTCGTTGTAGGTGTAGCTGTTCGCGCTCGTGGCGTACTCGCCGTCGCTGTCGCCGGCCGTGGCGTAGGCGAACGGCCCGAACGCGAACCGAACCCCGATCGAGTAGTCGTTCTCGCTCGGCGGTGACGCGTCGAGGTGGTGGTCACCGCTGACCGGGGTCGTGCCGTCGGCCTGCATGACGCCCTTGGCGTTGGCCTCGACGATCGTGGAGGTGACGCCGGTGCCGAGGTCGAGCGAGGGCCAGGTCGAGCTGTTCGTCAGCTGGACGACCTTGCCGTTGATGTCGGCGCGATCGGCCTGGGACGCAGGGCCGTAGAGCCAGCAGATGAAGCGGGCGCCGGTACCCGAGGTCGTCCCCGCGTTGTCGTAGTGGATCTCGTCGCTGGGGGCGGTCGACGTGCCCGGGTCACAGGTGCCGTTGCCGTTGGTGTCCTGCCAGGTGCCGCCGTCGTGGTCGATCAGCTGGCCGACCGTGAAGCCGAACCCGCCACTGGCCGCGGGCGCCAGGAGCTGCCACAGGCCGTTGCCGTATGCCGTGGTGTCGCCCGGGACGCGCGGGTACCCGATGTGGTCGAGGTGGTGGTGGGAGGCCATGACGTAGTCGAGGTGGACGGGGCCGGAGGCGATGCCGCAGATCGAGCGGATCTGCGCGGCGACCTTGGTGGCGTTGGTGTTCGTGCCGGTGCTGTTGAACGAGGTCTCGCCGAGGTCGACGAGCAGGGTGCGCCCCGTCGGGCCGACGACGAGCTGGCTGTCGCCCTGGTCGACGTCGAACCAGTAGATGTTGAACTCGCCGGGGGTCCAGGTGCCCGCGCTAGAGCAGTGCGGGGCGTCGGTGACGGCGTGCGCCGGGGTGGTGCCGACGGCCAGTCCGGTGGCGCCGAGGACGGCGGTGAGCAGGCCGACCACGGCAGGCGGCAGGAGGCGCCGGGTGCGGCGCGTGGGGGAGGGGGTTCGCATGGCTCGGGATCAAAGCCGAGCCGGCGTGCCGGCAGGTGAAGCGCAGGGTGCAGTCTCGTGCCGGTTTGGTCTGCGTTCGGTCAGGGAACGTCATGGACCATGACATCCGTCATGGTCGGCCCGGCGGATCCGTGCGCGGCGATGTCGACGGTGACGCCGCTGGGTGCACCGTGCCCGTCGGGTCGCCGGCCCCGCGAGCCCACTCCTCGCGGGTCAGGCGGTAGAGGTGGTGGCGCCGGACGGGACTGCCCTCCTCGACGAGCGGGTGGTCGAAGTCGGCTCCCTCGTCGCGGGTCATGCCCAGCTTGCGCATCACCGACTGCGAGCGGTCGTTCGCCGGGACGACCATGGCCACGACCTCCTCGAGGCCGAGCTCGGTGAAGCCGTGGGCGACGCTCGCGCGGGCCGCCTCCGTGGCGTACCCGTGCCCCCAGCCCTCCCGCGCGAGCCGCCAGCCGACCTCGACGCACGGGGTGAAGTGCTCCTCGAAGCGCGGCACCGCGAGCCCGGTGAAGCCGAGGAACGTCCCCGTGTCGAGCGCCTCGACGGCCCACAAACCCCACCCGTGCTCGTCGAGGAAGGTCGCGATGCGGTCGGCCATCGCGTCGCTCTGCTCGCTGGTGAGGTGGTGCGGGAAGTGCACCATCACGGCGGGGTCGTCGTTGAGGGCCGCGAACGGCTCGCGGTCCTCCTCCCGCCAGTGCCGCAGGAGAAGCCGGTCGGTGCGCAGCTCGGTCACCTGCCGACGGTATGCCGTCGGCACGCGTCGCGGGCGGGAGCGCGCCCCCCTGGCGCGCCCGGGCCGCTGACGGAGCGCGGCCGTGCCGCGCGTGGCGAGCGGCGCGGCACCGCTCGTGCGACGGTGTTCCCGTGCACGACGTCGTGGTGGTGGGTGCAGGTCTGGCCGGGCTGCGGTGTGCCCTCGAGCTGGAGCGGCGCGGGCTCGACGTCGTCGTCCTCGAGGCCTCGGACCGCGTCGGCGGACGGGTGCGCACCGACGTCGTCGACGGGCACCTGTGCGACGTCGGGTTCCAGCTGCTCAACCCGTCCTACCCCGCGGTGCGCAGCGCCGTGGACGTGCCCGCGCTCGGCCTGCAGGCCTTCGGCGCGGGGGTGCAGGTCCGCCGGGACGGTGTGACCGCGCTGCTGGCCGACCCCCGCCGCGAGCCCGGCTCGGTGGTGACGACCCTTGCCAGCGGGCTGGTCACGCCGGGGGAGGTGGCCCGCCTCGCCCGGTGGGCAGCTCCCTCGCTCGGACCCGTGCGCTGGCTCCTGCGCGGCCCGGACACCTCGCTGGCCGCGTCGCTCGACGCAGCCGGTGTGCACGGGCCGCTGCGGCACGAGGTGCTCGAGCCGTTCCTGGCCGGTGTCCTGGCGGAGGACCGGGGCGCGACCTCGTCGCAGTACGTGCGCCTGCTCCTCCGCTCCTTCCTCCTCGGTACCCCGGGCCTGCCCCGCGACGGCATGCGCGCGCTGCCGGCCCAGCTCGCGGCCCGGCTGCGGCGTCCGGTCCGCCTCGGTGCCCCGGTCGAGCTGGGAGCGGGTACGACGGTCCGCACCCCGGACGGCGCGGTCTCCGCGCGGGCGGTGGTGGTCGCGACCGACCTGACCTCCGCCGCCCGGCTGGGGGTCGTGCCGCAGGCGCGGGTCAACGGGTTGCGGACGTGGTGGTTCTCGACGACCGACCCGGTGCCGACGAGTCGCTGGCTTCGGGTGGACGGCGACCGGGGGCCGGTCGTCAACACCGCGGTCGTGTCCGACGCCGCACCGTCGTACGCCCCGCCCGGCCGCCGCCTCGTGCAGGCCACGACGCTGGCCGGCGCACCGGACGACGAGGGCGTGGTGCGGGCCGAGCTGGGCCGCCTGTGGTCCACATCGACCACGGGCTGGGACCTGGTGGCGCGGCACGACGTCCGGGAGGCGCTGCCGCTCGTGGCCCCGCCGCTGGTGGAGCGCCGCCCGGTCGACCTCGGTGGCGGCCGGTTCGTCGCCGGCGACCACCGCGACACCTCCTCCATCCAGGGTGCGCTCGTGTCCGGCCGGCGCGTCGCCCGGGTCGTGGCGACCAGCCTCGGGGTGCGTTGAGCCGTCGGCCGCGCCCGGGCCCCCGTCCCGGACGTGCCGCGGACCCGCCACCTCTCGAGGAGGGGACGGGCCCGCGGGTCGGGGGAGGGGCGGCTCAGCGGGACGGGCCCACCGGCTCCGGCAGCGCCGTCGTGCGCTCCTGCGCCACGTCGGTGACCGGCTCCTCGTCCTCGTGGTCGACCATGGTCCGCTCGTCGAACGGCAGGTCGCCGGCCAGGACGCGGTCCAGGCGCGGGCGGTCGAGCTCGCCCACCCAGTGCCCGATGAGGACCGTGGCGACGGAGTTGCCGGCGAAGTTCGTCAGCGCCCGGGCCTCGCTCATCATCCGGTCGATGCCGACGATGATGCCCACGCCGGGGACCAGGTCTGGGCGGTGCGCCTGCAGGCCGCCGGCGAGGGTGGCCAGCCCGGCGCCGCTGACGCCGGCCGCACCCTTGGACGCGATGATCATGAACACCAGCAGCGAGATCTGCTGGCCGAACGTGAACGGCTTGTCCAGCGCCTCGGCGACGAACAGCGAGGCCATGGTCAGGTAGATGGCCGTGCCGTCGAGGTTGAACGAGTAGCCGGTCGGGACGGTGATGCCGACCACGGGGCGCGAGACGCCGGCGTGCTCCATCTTCGCGATGAGCCGGGGCAGGGCCGACTCCGACGAGGACGTCGAGAGGATGAGCAGGAACTCGCGCGCCAGGTACTTGAGCAGCTTGAAGATGTTGACCCGGGCGGCGAGGTAGAGCACCGCGCCGAGGACCACGAAGACGAACACGGCGCACGTCACGTAGAACCCGAACATCATCTTCAGCACGCTGGCCAGGCCCTTGGTGCCGGTGGCGCCCACGAGCGCGGCCATCGCGCCGAACGCACCGATCGGCGCGGCATACATGACCATTGCCATGAGGCGGAAGACGAGCCGCTCGAAGTGCTTGATGCCGGCCAGGATCGGCTCACCGGCGCGGCCCATCTTCTGCAGCGCGAAGCCGACGAGCAGGGCCACGAACAGCGCCTGCAGGACCGAGCCCGCCGTCAGGGACGAGACGAGCGTGTCGGGGATCAGGCCGAGGATGAAGTCGACCGTCGTCTCGCTCTTGTCGCCCACCTGCGCCTGGCCGGCCTTGGCCAGCTCGGCGGTGAGGTGCAGGCCCGAGCCGGGCTTGACGATGTTGCCGACCACGAGGCCGATCGCCAGCGCGAAGGTCGACATGGTGAGGAAGTAGGCCAGGGCGAGGCCACCGACCTTGCCGACCTGGGCGGCGCGGCGCACCGAGCCGATCCCCAGGACGATCGTGCAGAAGATGATCGGCGTGATCATCATCTTGATGAGGCTGACGAAGCCGGTGCCGAGCCACTTCAGCTTGATGCCGAAGTCGGGGAAGGCGAACCCGACGATGATGCCCAGGACCATCGCGACGATGACCGCGAGGTAGAGGTAGTGCGTGCGGTCCCGCTTCGGTGCGGGCCGGTCGACGACGGTGTCGGCGGCTGTGCTCACGGTGCTCTCCCAGCTGTGTGTCCCGGGACGTCCCGGGATGGTGAACAGCGACGATGGTGGCCCGCGCGAGTGGCTAGGGTCACGATTGTGTTCATTGAGTTCCCCGGCGGTGACGTATGCCGGTGAGCCGGCTCCTGCGGGCCCCGGCACGGTGGAGCGTGGCCCGGCAGGTGTTCGTGCTGCAGGTCCTCGTCGGGCTGCTGGTGGTCGTCGTCGGTGTCGCGGCCGGCTACGTCCAGGCCGGCAGGGCGAGCACGCAGGAGGCCACCGCGCGGGCGCGGGCGGTCGCCGAGACCGTGGCGAGCAGCCCGGACGTCGTCTCAGGCGTGCGGGCGGGGGACTCCTCGAGCCTGCAGCGGTTCGCCGAGGAGGCCCGGGTCGAGACGCGCACCGACTTCGTCGTCGTGATGAGCCCCGACGGCATCCGCTTCACCCATCCTGACACCAGCCAGATCGGCCGCCGCTTCATCGGGCACATCGAGGCCGCGCAGCGGGGCGGCGTGGTGGTGGAGGACTACACCGGCACCCTCGGCCCGTCGCGCCGGGTCGTCGTGCCCGTCGAGGACGGCGGCACGGTCGTGGGGCTCGTGGCCGTCGGCATCCGCAAGTCCGCGGTCAGTGCCGAGCTGCGCAGCCAGCTCCCCGGCATCCTGCTCGCCGGCCTCGCCGCGGCGCTGCTCACCGGGCTGGGCACCGCCCTGGTGTCCCGCCGGGTCCGACGCCAGACCCACGGCCTGGGCGAGCGGCAGCTGCGGCAGATGGTCGAGTACTACGACGCCGTCCTGCACGCCGTCACCGAGGGGCTCCTGCTCGTCGACCTCGACGGCACCCTGCGGCTGGCCAACGACGAGGCGGTCCGGCTGCTGGGCCTGCCCACCGACGCCGTCGGTCGCCACGTGCCGGAGCTGGGGCTGCCCGAGACGCTCGTCGCCGCGCTCACCGACGACCGCGCCCGCGAGGACGAGCTGCACGTGACCGACGCCCGCGTGCTCGTGCTCAACAAGGCCCGGGCGCAGTGGGACGGCCGGCTGCTGGGCTTCGTCGTCACCCTGCGCGACCGCACCGACCTCGAGCACCTCACCGGCGAGCTCGACTCCGCCCGCGGGCTCACCGAGGCGCTGCGCTCGCAGGCGCACGAGTCGGCGAACCGCCTGCACGCCATCGTCAGTCTCATCGAGCTCGGCCACCCCGAGCGCGCGCTCGCGTTCGCGACCGACGAGCTGCGGGTCTCCCAGGGGCTCACGGACGCCGTCGTCGGCGCCGTGTCCGAGCCGGTGCTGACGGCGCTGCTTCTCGGCAAGGTGGCCCAGGCGAGCCAGAGCGGCATCGAGCTGGTCATCGCCGACGGTGCCCAGTGGCCGGCGCAGGCGGCGCCCGACCGCGACCTCGTCACCATCGTCGGCAACCTCATCGACAACGCGTTCGAGGCGGTCGCGGGCGCCGACGGGCCGCGCCGCGTCACCGTCAACTGCCGGGACGAGGGCGAGGAGGTCGTCCTCGTCGTGGAGGACACCGGGCCCGGGCTGCCGCCCGGCTCGGTCGACGACGCCTTCCGGCGCGGTTTCACGACCAAGGCCGAGGGCAGCGCCGGCCGGCGGGGCATCGGCCTGGCCCTCGTGGCGCAGTCGGTGGCCCGGCTCGGGGGCCGGCTCGAGGTCTCCGGCCCGCCCGGGGCCCGGTTCGTCGTCCGGCTGCCCGTGCAGGACCACGCCCGTGCCTGACCGCCAGCCGGAGGTGCCCGACCACCAGCCGCCCGTGCTCCGGGTGCTCGTCGTCGAGGACGAGCCGGTCGCGCTCGAGGCCCACGCGGCATACGTCACCCGCGTCCCCGGCTTCGAGGTGGCCGCCAC
>NZ_JBHUYG010000128.1:0-9899 GCF_042668795.1 Pedococcus sp. NPDC057267
CCGGGGGGGGGGGGGGGGGGGGGGCCCTGGCCCCCCCCCCCGGGGCGCGCGCCGCCCCCCGCGCCGCCCCCTGAGGGACGCGGTGGTCCGGCGCCCGGCCCCGGCGCCGGGTCGGGAGGTCCTCAGGAACGGTCGAGCACGCTGTTGAACTGGTCGACGAGGCGGTCGCCGGTCGCACCCAGCCCGTCGAACTCGAAGACGCGGGTGCCGCGGCTCGCGAGCAGGAGCGGACCGCCGCCGCGGTCGAGGTCCCTCGCCAGCATGACGTCGTCGGCCGCGAGCTGGGCGGCGCGGGCGCCACCGGCGAACAGCTCGATGGCGGGGGCGTCGAGCTCGAGGTCGTTCGCCACGCGGGCGAGGACGCCGGGCTCGTCGAGGGTGTGCCCGCCGACGAAGAAGTCGCGCTGCACCGCCTCGATCACCCGGGACACCCCTGCCTCCTCGGAGGCGAGCAGGGCGATGACGCCCGCAGCCACGGCGGGCGCGGCATACCGGCCGGTCTGGACGATCTCGACGTCGACCCGGCGGCACGCCGCCCCGCGCAGGACCGCGCTCACCGACGGCAGGTACTCGTAGGCCGACGGGTCGTAGAGGTCGACGACGTAGACCAGCAGGGTCGACCCGTCCTCGGAGACCCGTGACGCGCCGGCCGTGTGGAGCCGGTTCAGGTGGTCGCTCGGTGCGCCACCCCCGCGCAGGGCCCCGGTGTCGGCCAGGCCGCGGACGTGCGCGCGCCGCTCACGGTGCACGCACCACGCGTCGAGGTTCGACACTGACGGACGGTCGCCGTGCTCCGGCGAGCCGTAGCAGCAGCCACGGATCCCACCACTCATGTGCAACCTCCTCAGGCAAACAAAAAAGCAACCGGTCGGCCGTCGTGGCCGGACCCGGTTGCTTCAGGTGAGTCCCCAGACTAGCTCACATCGCCTCGGAACGGGAAGAAGTGACCTCCGACACCACCTGCGCGGCCAGCACGCGAAGCTTGAGGTTCTGCTCCTGGGACTGCTTGCGGAGCATCTCGAACGCCACCACCTCGTCGATGCCGTGGCGCCCCATGAGGACCCCCTTGGCCTGCTCGATGACGGCCCGGCTCGCCATGGCCTGCTCCATCTGCGCGGCGACCTCGCGCGCACCCGCGAGCTCGACCGCCGCGGCGATGGCCTCGGCCGCCCGACCTGCGGCGATGCGCACGACGGCGATCTCGATGGCGTCGAAGGCGTTGCGCTCGTGCGCGTACAGGTTGAGCGCCCCGAACCGGCGCCCGGCCGACGTCAGCGGCACGGCGAGGAGGGTCTGGATGTCACCCGGGTCGCACCCGGCGATGAAGGCGGGCCACCGCATCTCCCCGCCGGTGAGGTCGACGAGGTTCTCGCGGCCGTTGCGGAAGGCGTCGAGGCACGGTCCGTCGCCGACCGCGTACTGCACGGCGTCGATCTCGAGCGTGCCCGCTGTCGTGTATGCCGCGGTGCGCGGCCGGTCCTCCATGACCACGGTGACGCCCACCGCGTCACAGCCGTCGATGGTGCGGTTCACCGACTGGACGAGGCGTTCGAGGTACGGCGTGAGGTCGTCGAGCCCGTCCAGCGATCCGGCGAGGTCGTCCATCAGCCGCTGGGCCGCGTCGAGGCCCTGCGTCGTCTCCGTGTCCACAGGGAGAACGGTATACCGGCCCACCTGCGGGAACGGCCGGTTCAGCAGGCCCGCTCCCCCCGCGGAGGGGGACGAAACCGGACGAACCCACGGGCCCGGGGACGTCGCGTTCGCGGGCCGTGGCGCGGCAGGATGGAACGGTGAGCGCACCCGTGGCCGCCGTCGTCGGCGGCGTGAGCTGGAACCAGGTCATCGACGTGCCGCGCCTGCCGAGCGGTCGCACCGAGACCCTGTTCGCCACGGCGTCGCGGACCGGCATCGGCGCCACCGGGTCGGGCAAGTCGCTCAACCTGGCCCGGCTCGGCTTCGACACCCGGCTGCACGCCCTCGTCGGCGAGGACGACGAGGGCGACCTGGCCGTCGACATCCTCGAGGCGGCAGGGGTGCGCGTGCACCGCGTGCCCGACCCGCGGGGCACCGAGCGGCACGTCAACCTCATGGACCCGCAGGGGCGGCGCACCAGCGTGTACGTCAACGACAGCAGCGCGGACCCGCCGGTCACGACCGAGGACCTGGGCGACTTCGTCGACGGCGCCGACTACACCTGGGTCAACCTGTCCAACTACGCGCGCCGGGCGCTGCCCGCCCTGCAGGCCCGGGGGATGCCCGCATGGGTCGACGTCCACGACTGGGACGGCGTCTCGGCCCACCACCAGGACTTCGTCGACGCCGCGGCATACCTCTTCATGTCCGACGAGGGGCACCCGGACGCGCTCGGGCTCGCGGCCATGCTCGCCCCCACCCGCGAGCTCGTCGTGGTCACGCACGGCAGCCGCGGCGCGACGGCGTTCGTGGGGGCGGCCGACCCGGTGCACGTGCCGGCCCGGCCGGTCGAGGCGGTCGACCCCAACGGCGCGGGGGACGCCTTCTGCGCCGGGGTGATGTACGGGCACAGCCGGGGCTGGGACTGGCGCAGGTCGCTGGAGGCCGGTGCGGTGGTCGCGGCGGGTTGCGTGGCCTCGCCCCACCTCGCGGACCCCCACCTCACGCCGGCGCAGGTGGACCGGCTCGTGGACGCGGGATGAGCGCCACGGAGGTCTTCCGCAAGGGCAGCCCGACCGCCCCACCCGGCTACTTCCGCTGGGAGGCCGCCGGGCTCGCCTGGCTGGGCGCGGCGCCCGGTGGCGTCCCCGTGGCCGAGGTGCTGCACGCGGGGGAGGACCACCTCGACCTGGGGCGTCTCGTGTTCGCCAACCCGGACCCGGCCTCCGCGGAGGCCCTCGGTGCCGGGCTCGCGCGCACCCACGACGCCGGCGCGCCTGCCTTCGGGTCGCCGCCCGCGGGCTGGGAGGGCGACGGCTACCTCGGCCCGGTCTCCGAGCCGCTGCCGCTCGCGCTGCGGCCGGTCGCCGGCTGGGGGGAGTTCTACGCCGCCCAGCGGATCCTCCCCACCGTGGCTATGGCGGTCGATAGGGGCATCTACCGCAGATCCGATACAGCCGTGTTCGAAGCGGTGGCGCGCCGGGTCGCACAGGGCGAGTTCGACGACGGCAGCACGCCCGCGCGGCTGCACGGAGACCTGTGGTCGGGCAACGTGCTGTGGACCCCGGCGGGCGCGGTCCTCATCGACCCCGCCGCCCACGGCGGCCACCGGGAGACCGACCTGGCGATGCTGGCACTGTTCGGCTGCCCGCACTGGGACTTCGTCGTCGGCGGCTACCTCGAGCAGCACCGGCTAGACTCGGAGTGGCCGCGGCGGGTGGGCCTGCACCAGCTGCACCCGCTGCTCCTGCACGCCGTCCTGTTCGGCGGGGACTACCCGAAGCGGGCCCTGGAGGTCGCCCGGCGCTACCGCTGAGCGGTCCGCCGCGTCCGGGCCTGGCCCACCCCCGGACGCGGCCCACCCCCGGACGCGGCCCACCCCCGGACGCGGCCCGCCGGGCGGCCCGTTCCCGGGCGCGTGACCGCCAGGGTGACGCGTGGGCGCTCAGGCGTCCTCGAGCAGGCCACGGACGAAGGCGGCCTGCCCGACGTGCTGCTGGTCGTCGTTGACGACACTGACCAACCGCACCCCGAGGGTCACCGGCGGGTCCCAGCGCTCGTCGACCACCCGCGCCAGGTCGTCCGGCGTGAGGGACCTGACGTACCCGACCGTCTGCTCGTGCACCGCGTCGAGGTACCCGGTGAGCTGCTCCGAGGTGAGCCCGGAGACCTTGGCCACGTCCTCGGACGACTGGCCGTACCCCGTGACCTCGGGCCCGAACGGCAGGCCGAAGCGGCCGTGCCAGTCCTGGGCGGTCCAGACCTGCTCGAGGCCGGCGACGTCGGCCACGTGGTCGTCCTGCACCCGGGTGAGGTGCCAGACGAGCCACGCGATCGAGTTCGCGTGGGGCGAGGGCCGGGTCGCGAGCTGCTCGGGGTCGAGGCCCTCGACCGCGTCGTGCACACCCTCCCGGATCCGTTCGAACGCGTCCACCAGCAGCTCACCGAGTTCCATGGCCCGACCCTAGGCGGGTGCGGGCGCGGTCGCGCGTCCACTCCGGGGGTCGCGCGACCAGTCCCGGGCCGCGCCCCGGGGCCGTCCTCACTCCCTTCTCACGCCTGCTCCCGTCTCGGCGCGGCGACGCCGCCGCTAGAGTTGAAGTGGACTCGAAGTAGCGACGCGATGCCGGGAGGTGGCTGGGTGGACACCCACGACGTGCTGACGGTCTCGCAGGTCGCCGCGCGCAGCGGTTTCGCCCCGTCCGCGCTGCGCTTCTACGAGAAGGAGGGGCTCATCCGCGCCGGCCGGACGCCCGGTGGCCAGCGTCGGTACGAGCGCAGCGTCCTGCGCCGGCTCGCCTTCATCCGCGCCGCGGGGAACGTCGGGCTGTCCCTGGAGGAGATCCGCGAGCAGCTCGACGGCCTGCCCGCGGGCCGCACCCCCACGAAGTCGGACTGGCACCGCATCTCGGCGCACTGGCGCAGCCGCCTCGACGAGCAGGTCGCGGCCCTGGAGGCGCTGCGCGACAAGCTCGACTCCTGCATCGGCTGCGGCTGCCTGTCGCTCAGGCAGTGCGCGATCTCCAACCCCTCCGACGAGGCGGCGGCCTCCGAGGAGGCGCCGGGCGCGGCATACCTGCCCCGGCTCCTGCGCCGCCCGCCCCGGGTGGCGCCGTGACGCGACTGGTCCTGCTCTCCTGGAACATCCACGGCGGCATCGGGGTCGACGGCGTCCTCGACCTGACGCGGATCGCGGACCTCGTCGGGGCCAGCGGGGCCCAGGTCGTGGCGCTGCAGGAGGTGGACCGGCACCTGCGTGCGCGGAGCCGCTACGAGGACCAGGCAGGCCTGCTCGCCGAGCGGCTCGGGATGCACCTGGCGTATGCCGCGTGCGTCGACCGGGAGCCGGGGCGCCCGGGTGGGCCGCGTCGCCAGTACGGCACCGCCCTGCTGGGCACGGTGCCGCTGGAGGGGGCCTCGACCACGTTGCTGCCGTGCTTCGAGGGGAGCGAGCAGCGCGGGCTGCTCGACGCCACGGTCCGGGTCGACGGCCGGGAGCTCCGCGTCCTCGGCACGCACCTGCAGTGGGACCGCGAGGACGAGCGGGTCGAGCAGGCGCGGCTGGTGCTCGACGCGCTCGACGACCGGCCGACGGTGCTGCTCGGCGACCTCAACACCGAGCCCGGCTCCCCGACCCACCGGCTGCTGGCGGAGCGGCTGGTGGACGCCTGGGCGCAGGTCGACGAGGGTCCGGGCCACACCTGGGACAACGACGAGCCGGCCCGGCGGATCGACTACGTGTGGTGCGGCGGAGGCGTGCGGCCGGTGGCCGCCCGGGTGCTGCCGTCCGTGGCGTCCGACCACGCGGCCCTGCGGGTCGAGGTCGAGCTGCCGGGCTGAGGACGCAGGGCCCGCGCACGTCCTGCGGGTGGGCGCATCGGTGGTGGGGACGGCGGCCCCAAGCCGATCCCAAGTGGGGCGCAAGCGGGCGTGCCCACGCTGGTGCCAGACCAGCACACCGAAGGAGAACGCCATGACCACCACCGCCGAGCACACCTGGCCCGAGCAGCTCCGGTTCCCGGGGCAGACCGCCGCCCACCCGGGCCCGGTCGACATGACGATGATGTACGTGATGCACCACGGCTTCCGCCGCGACCTGGCGGCGTTCGCCGCCGCGGCCACGGCCACCCCGGTCACCGACCGCGCGTGCTGGCAGGCCCTCGCCGAGCGCTGGGACCTGTTCGCCGAGGTGCTGCACCACCACCACTCCGGCGAGGACGCCGGCCTGTGGCCGATGCTGCTCGAGCGCACCGACGACGACGGCCGGCGCGTGCTCGAGGCGATGGAGGCCGAGCACCACGAGATCGACCCGATCCTGCAGGCGTGCGCGGCCGGCTTCCGCCAGCTGTCGACCCACGCCGACGAGGACGCCCGCGCTGCGCTCGCGGTGCGGCTGTGCGCCGGCAAGGAGAGCCTGGCCCGGCACCTGCAGCACGAGGAGACCGAGGCGATCGCGATCATCCAGCAGGTCCTCACCAACGAGGAGTGGGTGGCCCTGGAGGAGGAGCACTTCCGCCGGGGCGTGCCGTTCAGCACCGTCCTGCGGCTCGTGCCGTGGGCGACGCACGACGTGCCGGGCCCGCTTCTGCGCGAGGTCTTCGCGCGCTCCGGCCGGGTGCACCGCCTCATGTGGCGGGCCACACGGCGCCGTTTCGCGCGGCGTGAGCGGCTGGCGTTCCGGTACGCCGCCTGACGGCCCGGCACGGGTCCCCGCTCAGAACGCGAAGCGCTCCCGCTGCGCCCGGAACCACTCCGCGGCCAGCGGGAGCTGCCACGCCTCGAGCAGCTCCTGCGCCGCGTCGGCGTGCCGGGCGGCCAGGTCCCGCTCGCCCACGGCCGCAGCGGCCTGGGCGAGGAACACGTCGACCGGCCCGATCGCGTTCCCGGAGCCGGCGCACGCCGACCGGCCGGCATACGGCGCCAGCCGCTCGTAGGCCGCCGATGCCAGCGGGTGGTCGTCGAGCCACAACCCCACCTCCGCCGCGGCGCACCAGTTGAGCATGGAGAACCAGTCGTCGCCGCCGAGGTCGACCCGGTGCCGGCGCCAGCACGTCAGGGCGCGCTCGCGCTGGCCGCCCCGCAGCCAGAACAGCAGGACGGTCGAGGTCACCGGCAGCGGGCTCACCTCGGCGAACTGCTCGAGGGTGGGCGCGACCTCGGCGGACCGGCCCTGCCAGAGCCGCAGCGTGATGAACGCCCCGGTGGTCGCGTCCTCGGTCTGCGACAGGGTCATCTGCTGGTCGAGCCGGACGATGTCCGCCATCAGCTCCTCGCACTCCTCGAACTGCCCGGCCATCGCCAGCCACGGCAGGGTGAGGGAGTCCAGGACGATGAGCCCGTACGGCAGCCGCAGCCGCTGTGCGCCGTCCCGGGCGACCGCGGCGTGCTCCCACATCTCCTCGGGGAGGCCGAGCTCGGCCGCGACGACCGCGCGCAGCGTCGTGGTCACGACGTACGCGCGCTCGTTGCCGAGCCGGTGCGCGAGCTCCATGCCCTCGGTCATCAGCTCGCGGCGCTCGGCAGCGGTCGAGGGCCGCCACAGCGCGGTGAACGCGAGCTGGCAGGCGTCGAGCAGCAGCGCCTCGTCCCCGAGCCGGCGCGCCATCGCCAGCCCCTCGTCGCACAGCGCCCGGCGCTCCTCGAAGGTCGAGCCGTAGTAGATCTCCAGCGCCAGGCTGAGCATCACCCGGCAGCGCACGGGGTCGTCGGTGTCGGGCAGCTTCTGCAGCACCTCGCGCAGGGCGCGCACCACGCCCTCGTTGACGCTGCCGTGGGGTCCGGACTGCCACAGCGCCCCCACCGCGGTCGTCGTCGCGGCCCGGGCGAGCAGCTGCACGTCGTCGAGCTCCTCCGCGACCTCGATCAGCTCCTCGGTCGTCGCGATGAGGCCGGTCCAGTCGCCGCTCCACCGCTGCGCCTCGGCGAGGTCGGTGAGCACGTCGTAGCGCTCGCGCGGGGTGGAGTCGGGGTCCAGCGGGAGGGTGTCGAGGGCCGAGCGCAGGAGGCCGGCGGCCTCCTCGTACGCGTGCAGCCGGCGGGCGAGCGCGGCGGCGCCGACCGCGGCCAGCCAGGCACGCGCGGCGTGCGCCGGCCCCGCGGCGAGCCAGTGCCGGGCCAGCTCGGTCTCCCGTCCCGGCACGCCCTGCATCGCCTGGGCGAGGCGTGCGTGGGCGCGTGCGCGACGGGTTGCCGGGATGGCTGCGTAGATCGTGTCGCGCACGAGGGCGTGGCCGAACAGGAACCGGCCGATGCCGTCCTCGCGGACCAGCCCCGCGTCGAGGGCCGGGTCGAGGCGGTCGAGCAGGGTGTCCTCGTCGAGGCCAGACGCCGCCTCGAGCCGGCCGAGGTCGAACGAGCGGCCGACGACGGCCGCCCACCGCAGCACCGACAGCGTCTCCTCGGGCATGCGCTGCAGCCGCCGGGCCAGCACGTCGTGTACGGCCGCCGGGGCGTGCGGCTCGGAGAGCAGCGCGGACAGGTCGCCGCCCTCCCGGGCCAGCCGGCCGTACTCGACCAGGAAGAAGGGGTTGCCGTCCGTGCGGCGGCGCAGCGCAGCCGCCTCGGCGGTCGAGGGCGACCGGTGGCTCACCGCCTCCACCACGCGGGACGCGTCGTCGGCCGACAGCCCGTGCAGGTCGAGGCGCACCGCGTGCCGGCGGGCGAAGGTCTCGACCGCGTCGAGCAGCGCGTCAGCCGGCTCGGGGTGGCTGCGCCACGTGCCGAGGACCATGAGCCGGGCGTCGTGCATCGTCTCGCCGAGCAGCCGCAGCACCCGCAGGCTCGCGACGTCCGCCCAGTGCAGGTCGTCGAGGATCACGAGCAGGCTGCGACCGGCGGCGGCGTCCAGGACGTCGGCCGCGATCGCCTCCCACGTCCGGAACCGGGCGCCGCCGTCGTCGTCGCCGTCCTCCTCGGGCAGGTCGCGGCCCAGGCCGCGCAGGACCTGCTGCCACGACCACAGGGGCGGCGCGCCGTCGTCCTGCGAGCACCGGCCGAGCAGCACGGTGACCCCGCGCGACACGGCCACCGCGGCCAGCTCGGCGGCGAGCCGGCTCTTGCCGATCCCGGGCTCGCCGACGAGCGCCGCCAGCGTCGGCGTCCCCGACTCCGCGCGGTCGAGCGCCGAGACGAGCGCGGCGAGCTCCTCGGAGCGGCCCACGAGCGGCCAGTCCGGCAGGCTCGGGACGAGGCCACGCACGCGCGGCGCCGGTGCCGTCGTGTCCGGGGTCGGCGCGGCGGCCGCCTCCCGGCGCGCGGCAGCCGCCCCCTCGACCTCGACCCGTGTGGTGGGCTCGATCGACGGAGCCTCGGGCACGGGCGTCCAGTCGAGCACGGGGTCCTGCCGCAGCACGGCACCCTGCAGGTCGCGCAGCTCCTGGCCCGGCTCGAGCCCGAGCTCGTCGCCGAGCACCTCGCGGACCTCGCGCAGGGCGTCCAGCGCCTCGGCCTGCCGGCCGGACCGGGTCAGTGCCAGGGCGCGCAGGCCCCAGAGCCGCTCGCGCAGGGGGTGGGCCGTGGTGAGCGCCTCCAGCTCACCGGCGACGGTCGCGTGCTGCCCGAGCTCGAGCGCGGCGACGGCCCGGTCCTCGAGCGCGACCATGCGCAGCTCCTCGAGGCGGGCGCGCTCCGCGACGGCGGCGGGGGCGTCCTCGAGCTCGAGGTACGGGGTGCCGCGCCACAGCGCGAGCGCCTCGTCGAGGTCGGAGACGACCGAGTGGAGCTCCTCGCGCGTCAGCCCGCTGGGCTCGTGCAGCCCGGTGTGCCGGCCCAGGCGGCGGTGGGTGCGGCTGACCACCCGGTCGAACCGCGTGGCGTCGAGGTCGTCCTCGGCGACCCGCAGCGCGTACCCCGGTGCCACGGTCACCAGCACGGTGGACGGTGCTCGCGCGGGCCGGTCGGGCTCGAGGGCCCGGCGCAGGCCGGCGACGTACGCCTGCAGGGTGCCGGTGACGCCCCGCGGCGGGTCCTGCGGCCAGAGCAGGTCGACGATGGCGTCGACGGACACCGGACGCCCGGCGTTCATGGCCAGGGCAGCGACGAGGGCACGCTGCTTGCGCGTGCCCAGGTCCACCGGCTCGTCCCCGACCTGCGCCTGCGCGGCGCCGAGGACTCCCACTCTCACGCGGCGGATGGTACGCGCGGCCCTGCGGCCCCGAACAGGTCTTTTCGACGGAGCCGGACCGTCCGGGGGCGGTATGCCGCAAGCACCCGGTTCGCGCGCCGGCGCCGGCGGACGCGGGTGTGCCGCGGGCCCCCCGGTCCGCGGC
>NZ_JBHUYG010000129.1:0-9841 GCF_042668795.1 Pedococcus sp. NPDC057267
CCGCGAGGGTGGCCGGGCCCGTCAGTGACGAGGCTCCGTCAGCTCACTGGGTGAGCTTGGACAGGGTCGGGTCGTTGGCGTACGCCTCCTTGGCGTTGTCCTTGGTCACGATGAGCGGCGGGAGCAGCTCGGCCGGGACCACCTTGACGCCGTTGTTGTACGACTTGGTGTCGTTGATCTTCGGCTGCTGGCCCTTCTGGATGGCCTGGATCATCTCGATCGTGGCCTTGACCAGGTTGCGGGTGTCCTTGTTGATCGTCGAGTACTGCTCGCCGGCCATGATCGACTTGACCGACTCCACCTCGGAGTCCTGGCCGGTGACGATCGGGACGGGCTTGCCGGCGGCCTTCACCGAGGTGATGATCGCGCGGGCCAGGGTGTCGTTCGGCGACAGGACGCCGTCGAGCGCGGTCGAGGTGTAGTTCGCGGACAGCAGGGTGTCCATGCGCTTCTGCGCGTTCTCGGCCTTCCAGCCCTGGGTGACGACCTGGTTGAAGCTGGTCTGGCCGGAGACGACCTTCAGCGTGCCGTCGGCGATCTTCGGCTTGAGGACGCTCATCGCGCCGTCGAAGAAGACCTGCGCGTTGGCGTCGTCGGGGGACCCGGCGAACAGCTCGATGTTGTACGGGCCGTTGGCCTTCTTCTTCTTCATGCCGTCGAGCAGCGCGTTGCCCTGCAGGACACCGACCTTGAAGTTGTCGTAGGCGACGTAGTAGTCCACCGCGTCGGTGTTCTTGAGGAGGCGGTCGTATGCGATGACCGTCGCCCCTGCGTCCTTGGCCGCCTTGACCTGCGTGCCGAGCTGCGAGCCGTCGATCGCGCCGACCACGATCACCTTGGCGCCCTTGGTGACCATGGACTGGATCTGGTTCTGCTGCTCGGTGACGCCGCCGTTGGCGAACTGCACGTCGGCCTGGAAGCCGGCAGCGGCGAGGTCGGTCTTGAACAGGTTCTCGGCGAGAACCCAGTTCTCCGAGGTCTTCTGCGGGAGGGAGACGCCGATGAGGGCGTTCTTGGGGAACTTGTCGGAGCCACCACTGCCGGAGCTGGACGAACCCGAGCCGCTGTCGGACCGACCGCATCCGGCCAGTGCCATCGCAGCAATGGCGGAGACCGCCATCACCTTGGTGAGAGATCGCATACGGATCATGTTTCCTTTTCTGTGAGTTGCATTCGGAGTGCCGTGCGGGAGGTCCACCCGTGACGAGAGCGTCACGCCTCCTGAGCGGCCTTCTCCCCTGTGCCCTCGGTGGCTCGGCCCCCGAAGTTCTTCATGAGCATTCCGGTGATGGACCGGCGCCCCTGGCTCTTGTTGTAGACGTCGAACGCCACGGCGGCGAGCAGCACCAGACCCTTGTAGATCTGGGTCTGGTCGGCGCCGACGCCGAGCAGCTGCAGGCCGTTGTTGAGGACCGCCATGACGAGGCCACCGATGACGGACCCGACGACGGTGCCGACACCGCCGCTGACGGCCGCGCCGCCGATGAAGACGGCCGCGATCACGTCCAGCTCCCAGCCGACACCGTCGAACGGGCCGGAAGCGTTGGAGCGGGCGACGAACATCATGCCGCCGAGGGCGGCGAGGATCGACATGTTCATCATGACGAGGAAGTTGATGCGACGGCTGCGGACACCCGACAGCTCAGCCGCGTGGCGGTTGCCGCCCACGGCATACACGTGGCGGCCGACGATGGTGCGGGTCGAGATGAAGCCGTACAGCAGCACCAGCACGCCGAGGATGAGCGCCGACACCGGCAGCGAGGTGCCCTTGCGGCCGGACGCCATCAGCATGGAGGCGGCCAGGATGGCCACGCAGATGAGGGCGGGGCGCACCCACACGACCCAGCCCGTCTCGACCTCGATGCCGATCTTGCGCTGGTTGCGGCGGTTGCGGACCATGCCGACGACGATCGCCACGCACAGCAGCACGCCGAGCAGGAGGGTGAGGTTGTTGTAGCCGGTGTCGGGGCCGACCTCGGGCAGGTAGCCCGCGCCGATGACCTGGAAGTCGTTGGGCACCGGCACGGTGTTGGAGTGGCCGACGAACTGGTTGGCACCGCGGAAGATGAGCATGCCTGCGAGGGTCACGATGAACGCGGGGATGCCGACCACGGAGACCCAGAACCCCTGCCAGGCACCGACCACGGCACCGATGACCAGGCCGAGCACGATGCCCAGCCACCACGGGATGCCCCAGTCGCGCATCGCGATCGCCACGACGATGCCGGCGAATGCGGCAACCGACCCGACGGACAGGTCGATGTGGCCGGCGATGATGACCAGCACCATCCCGATCGCCATCACCAGGATGTAGCTGTTGCCCTGGAAGATGTTGATGACATTCTCGGGCTTGAGGGTCAGCCCGCCGGTGAGGATCTGGAACAGGACGATGAGCGCCACGAGGGCGAAGATCATGCCGAACTGGCGGGTGTCACCGCCGAAGATCTGCTTCAGCTTTTCCATGGGCGTCTCGCGGTCCTCGCTGGTCTGGGGGTGGATCGGGCAGGTGGGATGAGGCGGGCAGGGTGGTGCCGGCGGGTCGAGGTCGGGGGAACGGAGCGGAACGTCAGCCCGTGGGGGCCTTGGTGCCCGACTCGGCACCGGTGGGCTCGGCGTGCGCCTCGCCGTCGACGACGTCCGGGGCGAGCTCGCCCTCGGGCGTGTGCACGGAGCTCGTGACCGTCATGAGCCGCATCAGCGACTCCTGGTCGGCCTGGCCCCGCTCGAGGACACCGGTGACCCGGCCCTCGCAGATCGTGTAGATGCGGTCGGACAGCCCCAGCAGCTCGGGGAGCTCGGAGGAGACGACGATGACGCCCTTCCCCTCGTCGGCGAGCCGCTGGATGATGCCGTAGATCTCGAACTTGGCGCCGACGTCGATGCCGCGGGTGGGCTCGTCGAGGATCAGCAGGTCGGGGTCGGTGAACAGCCACTTGGCCAGGACGACCTTCTGCTGGTTGCCGCCCGACAGCTTGGCGACGCCGTAGTCGACCGAGGGGGTCTTGGTCCGCAGCGCCTGGCGGTACTCCTCGGCCGCCTTGTGCTCGGCCCGCCGGTCGACGACGAAGTTGCTCGCGATCTTCTTGAGCTTGGCCGACACGGTGGTCGTCTTGATGTCGTCGAGCAGGTTGAGCCCGAGCACCTTGCGGTCCTCGGTGACGTAGGCGATGCCGGCGTCGATGGCGGCGGGCACACTGCGCAGCCGGACCTCCTTGCCGTTGAGCACCATGGTGCCCTTGACGAAGGTGCCGTAGCTGTGGCCGAAGAGGGAGCGCATGAGCTCGGTGCGGCCGGAGCCCATGAGGCCCGCGAAGCCGACGATCTCGCCCCGGCGCACGAAGAAGTTCGAGCCCTTGGCCACGAGGCGGTCCGGCACGTTCGGGTGGGCGACGGTCCAGTCGCGCACCTCGAAGAAGGTCTCGCCGATGTGCGGCGTGTGGTCGGGGAACCGCGACTCCAGCGACCGCCCGACCATGCCGCGGATGATGCGGTCCTCGTCGACGGCACCCTCGCGCACGTCGATGGTCTCGACCGTCTGCCCGTCGCGGATGATCGTGATCGCGTCGGCGATCGCCTCGATCTCGTTGAGCTTGTGGCTGATCATGATGCAAGTGATGCCGCGCTGCTGCAGGCCGCGGATGAGGTCGAGCAGGTGGCGCGAGTCGTCCTCGTTGAGGGCCGCGGTGGGCTCGTCGAGGATGAGCAGCTTGACCTGCTTGCTCAGCGCCTTGGCGATCTCGACGAGCTGCTGCTTGCCGACGCCGAGGTTCTTGATCGGGGTCTCGGGGTCCTCCTGCAGGCCGACCCGGGCGAGCAGGTCGCGGGCGCGGTTGTTCGTGGCGACCCAGTCGATGACACCGTTGGTCGTCGTCTCGTTGCCGAGGAAGATGTTCTCGGCGATCGACAGCTCGGGGATGAGCGCGAGCTCCTGGTGGATGATGACGATGCCCGCGTGCTCGGAGTCGCGGATGCTGGAGAACTCGACCGGCTTGCCGTCGAAGACGATCTGCCCCTCGTAGCTGCCGTGGGGGTGCACGCCCGACAGGACCTTCATCAGAGTCGACTTGCCGGCACCGTTCTCGCCGCAGATCGCGTGGACGTCGCCACGGCGCACGGTGATGGTGACGTCCGAGAGGGCCTTCACGCCGGGAAATGTCTTCGTGATCCCGGTCATCTCCAGGATGGTCCCACCGTCGCTCACGCCGCCTCCTCGTCGAGGTTGTGGCGCTCCTCTTCCGGCCGCGCCGCCGTCACTTGACAACGTTGTCAAGGGCGAGTTTTAGTCAGCACGCCGAGTCAAGTCAACTCCCCGCACCCATGAGAGTCGAGACCGTGACAAAGATGTCCGATCGGCCCCGTTCGCGCGCCACCATGCGCGACGTGGCCGCCGTTGCCGGCGTGAGCGTCAAGACCGTCTCGCGCGTGGTCAACGACGAGCCCGCGGTGTCGCCCGCCGCGGCGACGAGGGTGCGCCGCGCCGTGGAGCAGCTCGGCTACCGGCACGACCTCACCGCGAGCAACCTGCGTCGCTCGGTGCGCCGGCCCTCGACCGTGGCGGCGATGCTCCAGGACCTCAGCAACCCCTACTCCGCCCGGCTCCTGCAGGCCATCGAGCTCGTCGCCCACGAGCGCGACGTGGCGGTCGTCGCCTCCAGCCTCGACGAGGAGCCCGAGCGCGAGCGGCGGCTCGTCGAGGGGCTGGTGCGGCGACGGGTGGACGGCCTGCTCCTCATGCCGGCGACGAGCCGCCAGGACTACCTGCTGCCAGACCTGCACGCCGGGCTCGAGGCGGTCTTCGTCGACCGGCGGCCGCACGGTGTCGACGTCGACTCCGTCACCGTCGACGGGGCGCGCGGCGGGGCGAAGGCGGCGGCACACCTGCTGGAGGGAGGTCACCGCAGGATCGCGTTCCTCGGCGACCTGCCACGGATCGAGACCGCGGCGGCGCGGTGTGCCGGCTTCGTCGGCGAGCTCGAGCGGCAGGGCGCACCGGCCGACCCGCTGCTCGTCGTGACCGGGCTGCGCACCCCGGCGGACGCCACCCGCGCGCTGCTGGGGCTGCTCGACCTGGACGACCCGCCCACGGCCGTGTTCGCCGCCCGCAACACCCTGGCCGAGGGAGCGGTGCGCGCGCTGCGCCAGCGGCACCTGGCGTCGACGACTGCGCTGGTCGGCTTCGACGACTTCCCGCTCGCGGACCTGCTCGACCCCCCGCTGACCGTGGTCCAACAGGACGTCGAGGCGGTCGGCGCCGAGGCGGCCCGGCGGCTCTTCGCGCGCCTCGCCGGCGACGCCTCGCCACCGTGCCACGTCGAGCTCGACCCCGTCCTGGTCACCCGCGGCTCGGGCGAGATCGCCCCGCCGGTCGCGCGCCGTCGCTGACCGGCCAGGAGCCCAGCGGCGCCGACCCGGCGGGCTGCTCGCCGGCGATCGGTCGGGCTACTCGCCGGCGCTGACCTGGCGGGCGAGGGCGGGCGGCATGTAGTCGTACCGGACGAAGCTGCGCGTGAAGGTGCCCGTGCCGTGGCTCACCGACCGCAGGTCGACCGGGTAGCGCGACAGCTCGTGGGCGGGCACCTCCGCCACGATCACCGTCCGGCCCCCGGTGTCGCACTGCTCGGTGCCGTGGACCTGCCCCCGACGGCCGCGCAGGTCCGCCAGCACGCTGCCGACGGCGTCGTCGGACACCTCGATGCGGACCGAGTCCACCGGTTCGAGCATGGCGACGGTGTTCTCGTTGGCCGCCTCCCGCAGGGCCATCCCGGCAGCGGTCTGGAACGCCATGTCCGAGGAGTCGACCGAGTGCGCCTTGCCGTCGGTCAGGGTGATCCGCACGTCGACAACCGGGTACCCGGCCAGGACGCCGCGCTCGAGCTGGGCCCGTGCGCCCTTCTCCACCGAGGGGATGAACTGCCTCGGCACGGCGCCACCGACGACCTTGTCGACGAACTCGACCCCGGCGCCCCGCTCCAGCGGCTCGATGACGAGGTGGCAGACGGCGTACTGCCCGTGGCCGCCGGACTGCTTGACCAGCCGGCCCTGCACCTCGGTCCGCTGGACGAACGTCTCGCGCAGGGAGGTCCGCACCGGCTCGGCCTCGACCGCGACGTGGTAGCGGGACTCCAGCGTCGCGATCAGCTGGTCGACGTGTGCCGGGCCCATCGCCCAGATGACGAGCTGGTGCGTCTCGGCGTTGTGCTCCAGTCGCATCGTGACGTCCTCGGCGACGAGCCTCTGCAGCGCGGTGGCGAGCTTGTCCTCGTCGCCCTTGGACCGGGCGTGGATGGCCACGGGCAGCAGCGGCGTCGGCAGCACCCACGGCTCGACCAGGGCCGGCCGGTCCCTGCGCGACAGCGTGTCCGTCGTCTCGGCGCCGGAGAGCTTGGAGACGAGGACGACCTGCCCTGCCATCGCGGTGCCCAGCGGGCGGGTGTCGTCCCCGATGGGCGCCAGCAGCGGCCCGACCCGCTCGTCGTCGGTGTCGTGGTCGGCGTGCTCGTCGGTCAGGTGGGCGGCGAACTGCTGGAGGTGCCCGGAGATGTGGATCGGCTCGTCCGGCCGCAGCGTCCCGGAGAAGACGCGCACCAGCGACTGGCGGCCGACGAACGGGTCGGTCGTCGTCCGCACGACCTCGGCCACGAGCGGCCCGTCGGGGTCGCAGGTGACCTCGCCGAAGTCGGCCCCGGCGGGGGTGTAGACCTTGGGGACACCGGCCCCCACGGGCGAGGGGAACCCCTTCTCGAACAGCTCGAGCAGCGCCTGCACCCCGACCCCGGTCGGCGCGTGCGTCGGGATGATGGGGAAGAACCGGGCCGTGGCGATGGCCAGCCGCAGGTCGGCGGACACCGAGTCGACGTCGACCTCCTCGCCGCCGAGGTAGCGGTCGAGGAGCCCCTCGTCCTCGGACTCCTCGATGACCGACTCGATGAGGTCGCCGCGCTGGGCGTCGATGAGCTCGCCCTCGTCCCCGGTCGGTTCCCGGTCGGTGGGCGTCCCGCCGCCGTGGTCGGTGACGGTGCGGCGCAGCAGGTTGAGCAGCCCGGTGACCGACCCCCCGTCGACCAGGGGCAGCGCCAGCGGCTGGGCGTCGCCGAACGCCCGCTGGACCGCGTCGACGGTCGCGTCGAAGTCCGCCCGCGCCTGCTCGAGCCGCGTCACGGCCACGGCACGCGGCATACGCAGGACCTCGCACTCGCGCCACAGCATCCGGGTCGCCTCGTCGACGCCGTCGGCGGCCGAGACCACGAACACGACGGCGTCCGCGGCCCGCAGCCCGGCCCGCACCTCGCCCACGAAGTCTGGGTGGCCCGGGGTGTCGAGCAGCGTCACGCTCACCGGTCCGGGCAGGGTCGCGGCGGACAGGGCGACCGTCGAGCTCCCCCCTTCACGAGAGCGGCGGCCCGGGATCCGGGCCGCCACCACACCGTCGAACAGCGCCGTCTTGCCGGCGCCGCTCGCCCCCACCAGGACGACATTGCGGATGTCCTCGGGCGATGCGGGCCCGCTGACGTCATCAGGACGGTTCATGGGGTCACCTTCCTCCGGGCGGCAGCCCGGCACAAGGGCCTCCGGTCGTACGCCGGTCAGCCCAGCAGCGCCGCCACGAGCGGCAGCAGCGAGGCGCCCACCAGCAGCGTGTCGGCGCGGGTCCACGCCGCGGGCGCGGCCCAGGTACGCCGCTGGGCGGTGGCGAAGCCGCGGGCGTCCATGGCGACCGCGAGCTCGGCGGCGGTCTGCAGCGAGCGCACGAGCAGTCCGGTGGTGAGCGCCCACAGCTCGACCAGCACCGACCGGGGCGAACGGGCGCTCGCGCCCACGCCGCGCACGCGGCGGGCGCGGGCGATCTCGGTCCACGTGTCGCCGAAGGTGTGCACGCGCTGCAGCGCGGCCGCGATGGCCACGACCGGTCGCGCGGGCAGGTGCAGGCGCTGGCCGAGGTGGTCGCCGAGCGCGTCGGCGTCGACCCAGCGCACCAGCACGGCCGACGGCACGACGATGACGACGACCCGCAGGGCGGCCGTCACCGCGACGTCGACGTCGTGGCCCCCGAGCAGCCACGTGGACCACCCGACCGACAGGGCGCCGACGACTCCCGGGAGGAGCCGGGCCAGCACCGCGCGGGTGCGGCCGTGGGGGGCCGGTCCGTCGCCGGGCGCGGACAGCCCCACGACCGCCAGGAGCAGCTGCACGGCGACGACGGCGAGGCTGGTGGTCCAGTGCGGCGAGACGACGCCGGCGGGTATGCCGAGGGCGGCCGCCGCGAGCAGCGCGAGGGGGCCGCAGCGCGCCACGAGGGGTCGCCGGGGGGCCGGTGGCTCGACGGGCTGGGTCGGCCTGGTGATGGTGGTGGTGTGGTCGGCGCGCGCCACCACGGCGTCGTCGTGGGTCGTGAGCACGACCGCGGTGCCGGCGTCGCGCAGGGCCTCCAGCACACCGAGCACGGCCGCCCAGGTGAGCCGGTCCTGACCCACGGTCGCCTCGTCGGCGAGCAGCAGGGCGGGCTGGTGCACCGCGGCGGCGGCCATGGCGAGCCGGCGCTGCTCGCCGCCGGAGAGGTGGCGGGGGTCGGCCTGCTCGAGGTGGGCGAGGCCGAGGGCGTCGAGCAGGACCCGGGCGCGTGCCAGCGCCTCGCTCTCGACGTGGGCGAGGGCCCGGCTGGTCGCCATCACCTCGTCGAGCACCGTGTGCGCCACCACCGTCGAGGCCGCCCACTGCGGTACCCAGGCGAAAGACGCCGCGAGCTCGGTCGTGGACCAGCGGGCGGGGTCCGGGGAGCGGTGCCCGGCGAGGTCCGGGTGGGCCCGGACGTCCCCGGACTTCCGGTGCAGCAGGCCGGCGAGGGCCAGCAGGAGCGTCGACTTGCCCGAGCCGGACGGCCCGACGAGCGCGTGCAGCTGGCCGGCGCGTGCCGTGAGCGACTGGTCGCTGAGGGCCACGCTCGTGCGCGTCGAGCCGTCGAGCCGGCGGACGGTGCGCTCGACGGTGACGTCCGTGGCGGTGAGGACCGCGAGGTTGGCACCGAGCGCGGAGGTGTCGAACGTCCCGGCCGGGATGCCGTGCGGCACCGGGTCGGGTGCGCCCGGCACCCAGATGCCCTGGGCGGCGAGGGACTCCCCGTGCGCGCCGAGGACCGTCGCCGGCTCGCCGTCGGCGACGACACGGCCGTCGGGGCCGAGGACCACGAGGCGGTCGACGAGGTCGAGCCACGGCCCGAGCCGGTGCTCGACGACCACGGTGGTGAGCGAGCGCGCCCGGACGACCTCGGCGACGCTGGCCCGGACCGAGGCGGCGTTCCCGGGGTCGAGCATCGCGGTCGGCTCGTCGAGCAGCAGCAGGGTCGGCTCGAGGGCGAGGGCGCCGGCGAGCGCCAGCCGCTGGGTCTCGCCGCCGGACAGCGCGTGCGTGGGCGTGTCCTGCGGCATGGTGAGGCCGACCGAGGCCAGGGCGTCGGCGACGCGGGCGGGCATCTGCTCGCGGGGCAGCCCGATGTTCTCCAGGCCGAAGGCGACGTCCCGCCCCACGGTCGCCGAGGCCACGCCGGCCCCCGGCTCCTGCAGGACGAGGCCGACGGTGCCCGCGCGCGCTCCCGGGTCGGCGCCGTCGACGTGGACGGTGCCGGTGCGCTCACCGGAGTCGGCGACCTCGAGCACCCCTGCGAGGGCGCGCAGGACGGTCGACTTGCCCGACCCGGAGGGGCCGACGAGCAGCACCCGCTGCCCCGCGGGGATGGTCAGGTCGAGGCCGGGGACCACCGGCTGCCGGCGCCCGTAGGGGCGCCAGGTGAGGTCCCGGACCTCGACCAGGCCACGCCCGGTCGACGGGTCCGGGGCAGTGCCGGGCC
>NZ_JBHUYG010000130.1:0-9809 GCF_042668795.1 Pedococcus sp. NPDC057267
CGACCCGGTCGGCCGCGCGCGTCCGGACGCACGCCGTCGCAGGCCGACCTGCCGGACGACCTCCGGCACGCTCGCGACGGTCGCCAGGACCAGTGCCACCACGGTGATGTACCGCGGGTCGTCCCGGCTGAGGGTCCAGGCGATGCCGGAGACGAACACCAGCACGAGCAGGACGCGCCCGGCGAGCCGCCACGCGGGCTCCGGCGACCGGTCGGGCGCCGACGGGAGGAGCCCGGAGCCGTGGTCGTCGGCGGCCGCCTCGAGCAGGGTTCGGCGCTGGAGCACCCGGGCGCGGCCGGAGTCGAGCTCGCCCGCCCCGCGGTAGGGGAACCCGGGCGGCACCGGCAGGTCGAGCGCCGTCGCCAGTGCGCGCCACCCGTCCTCCGGCGAGGCGGGTGACCGCAGCACGAGCAGGAGCTCCTGCGGGTCGACTCCGAGCCACCGTTCGAGCTCGGCCGCCGTCGAGCGGGCGGCCTCGGCGTCCAGGCCGTTGACCTTGCCGGCGGTCCAGCCCACGGTGGTCCGTCGGTGCCCCCGGGCCCACAGCTGCAGCGCGCTGCGCCACTCCCCGACCACGAGCAGGAGGCCCGTGCCGACCTTGCTCACCTCCTCGGCGACCCGCTCCAGCGCCGCCTGGTCGTCCGAGCCGACGTCGACCAGGGTCCAGCCCGGCACGCCCGCGGGCGCGATCCGCACCGTCGACAGCGCCCAGACGGCCCGGCGCTCGAGGTCGGCGGGCGCGGCCCGGACCATGAGCACCATGGCGGTCACGCCGTGCCCCCGTTCACCGGGCGCTCGCGGTCATGACCCGGTGGCCTTCTTGGTGACCACGTGCCGCCGGTAGGTGAGGAACTCCTCTCGCGCGTCTCCCCAGTAGCCCCAAGGGAACTCGGTCGCGTGCGGCCCGACGGCGACGAGCTGCTCGTACGCCTCGTCGAACCGGTGGAGGTGGAACAGCACCCGGACGAGCAGGTTGCGGGTCTGCGCCGTGAGGTGGTGACCGGCACCGGCGTTCGCCTCGACGTACGCCTGCCCGCGACGAACCGCGTCCTCGACCCGGGCGGGGTCCTGGGTCAGCGCGGTCGACGGGTCCTCGGCGAGGTGCTCGAGGACGGCGTCGAGCGGCAGCTCCTGGATCCGTGCGTCGGCCGGCGCTCCGTCGACCGCCTCGTGCACGAACGCGTACATCTGCTCGTGCGAGCCGAACCACTTCTTCGCCAGGAACTGCATCGCCTGCGAGGTGCCCTCGTAGTGGTAGCGGTCGACCTCCCACAGCGTCTCGACGTAGCCCCGCAGGACGTCGGCCGGCGCCTCGAGCCCGCGGGCGTGGACGATCGCGAGGGCCCACGGCTCGGGGTCGCCCGGCGAGAGGTCCACCGCCCGCTGGATCTGCGCCGTGGCGTCGGCGAGCGTCGTGTGGAAGGCGTCGAACTGCTCCTGGGTGACGTCCTTGGCACGGGCGTGGCTGCGCTGCTCCCAGGCCTGCAGGACCAGGAGTCGGGACGCGACGACGGCCAGGTCGGGGTCGTCGGGCGCCTCGTCGCGCCAGGTCTCCAGCCACTGGGGCGCCTGCAGGGACGCCTGGCCGAGCGTGGCGACGAGGTGGCTGCGGTCGCCCCAGGCCTGGTTCTGCCGGGTCCAGGCGAGCAGCTCGGCGGCCGGCGCGTGCTCTCCGTGCAGGGCGGCCTCGACGGCCGGGAGCGCGAAGTCGGCGGGTGCGTCCACCACCACCGCGTCGTCCGGTGCGAGCTGGGCCGTGAGCCCGGGCCCGTCCCTCATGGCCTTTCGGGCGTCGTTGAGCTTCTTGAACACCGGTTCCCCCTCCGTTGCGGTGCGCGCAACCTACCCCGGACCGCGAGCCTTGGCGAGGGAGTGGGGGCGAGGGGGCCGCCCCCCGGCCGCCGGCCGCTCCCTCCGTGGCCCTGATCCGCACCGCGGTGCCCCCCCCTTCGGGCGGGTCAGGTCCGGCTGATCCGTGCGACGCACAGCTCCGGTCCCGCGAACGCTTCGAGCCGTTCCAGGGTGATGGTCGGGTCGAGCTCGTCGAGCATCCCCGCCAGGAGTCCCCGGTGCACGCCGCACACCACGTCACCATGGGACTGCGCCAGGTCCAGGAACGGGCACGGGCGGATCTCGATCCGGCCCCCCGTCCGGGTGGGGTGGGCCGAGGACTCGAAGCCGAGCCGGCGCAGCCCGTCGGCCACGGCCTCGGGTGCCGGGGCCGCGGTCGCTGGGTACGCGCTCGCCAGGGCCCGGCCGTGCGCCTCACCTGCTGCCTCGGCCGCGTGGGCCGGCGAGGGTGCGGGGGTGGTCAGCGCCTCCGTGAGGATGGTGGCGAGCTCGCGCCAGCCCCCGTCCTCGGCAGGGAGGCGGGGCGACACGGCATACAGGACCTTTGGGCGACCGCGCGCGGACCGGTCCTCGGCGCCACGCTCGACCATCCCGGCCTCGACCAGCGCGTCGAGGTGGAACCGTGCGCTGTTGGTGTGGACGCCCAGCCGGTCGGCGACCTCGGCCGCGCCGAGGGGGCCGTCCGACTCGCGCAGGACCCGGAGCACGCGGGTCCGGGTGGGCCCGAGGGCGCCCTGGTCGGTCGTCACGCCGGGGTCGGGTAGAGCACCTGGCGGCGGCCGTGGCCGTCGAGCGGCGGGCGGGGCCCCGGGTGCCTCCGGGCCGGTTCGGTGCCGGGGTCGAGGCCTGCGTCCACCACCGCCCGGCCGAGGTGCTCGACCGCGTCGACGCCGTGGCGGACCTCTCCGTCGGCGAGCACGAGCAACGGGACGACCTCCTTGTCGAAGCCGACCCACTCCTGCCGCCAGGCCCGGACGAGCCGCCACGCGAGGGAGGTCATCGGTCCGCCGGTGACGTCCACGGCGTGGCCCCACCGGCGCAGCGGGTCGCTCGGCGAGGTCCCGGACTCGACGGCGTCGGAGAGCAGGGTGCGCACCACCGCGGCGTCGGAGAGGTCCAGGCCGTGTCGCCAGAACGCGTCGAAGAGCAGCGGGGCGGCGAGGTCCGCGACGCCGGCACCGTACGACTCGGCATAGCCGGACACCGCGGCGCGGGTGTGGGGGACGAAACCGCGCAGGGTGTGCGGGAGGTCCTCGCCGGGGAGCAGGAACCAGCTCACCCTGTCCAGCTCCTCGCGCAGGCAGGAGAACTCGTCCTCGCGCGTCCGGGAGGGCCTTGCCTGCCAGGGGTCGTGCTCGACCGCCCTCAGCTCGAACGGCTCGCCCAGCAGCTCCAGCCGGCGGTACGCGAGGTGGGACCAGGGACAGGAGAAGTCCCCGTAGAGCAGGGTCCGTGGTGTGGTCATGGCATCCTCCCGAGGGTGTTGGGTGGTGGCTCGTCCCGACCATAGTTACAAACTATTTGGGAAAAAGATAGAGGCCCGACCCCGCCCGTCCGCGAGGTCGCAGGTCGTCTCGCATGTGAGACGGTATGCCGCCGCCGTGGCTGTGCGCCGCGCCCCGGCTCGGCTGCAATGGAGGACATGACCACCACGTCCCCCTCCGTCGCGACTGTCCTCGTCGGCACCGGGCCGCTGTCGTTCGACGACGTCGTCGCCGTGGCCCGCCACGACGCGCGGGTCGAGCTCGACCCGGCAGCGCTCGAGGAGGTCCGCCGCACCCGCGGGGTGATCGAGGCGCTGGCCGACGACGCCCAGCCGCACTACGGCGTCTCGACCGGGTTCGGCGCCCTCGCCACCCGGCACATCCCGGTCGAGCTGCGCGCCCAGCTGCAGCGCTCGCTGGTGCGCTCGCACGCCGCCGGCTCCGGCCCCGAGGTCGAGCGCGAGGTCGTGCGGGCCCTGATGCTCCTGCGCATCTCGACCCTCGCCACCGGCCGCACCGGCATCCGCGAGGAGACGCTCTCCACCTACGTCGCGATGCTCAACGCCGGCATCACCCCGGTGGTCCACGAGTACGGCTCGCTCGGCTGCTCCGGCGACCTGGCCCCGCTCTCGCACTGCGCGCTCGCCCTCATGGGCGAGGGCGTCGTCCGGGACGCCGCGGGGGAGCGGATGCCCACGTCCGAGGCCTTCGCCGCGGCCGGCCTCACGCCGGTCGAGCTGCGCGAGAAGGAGGGCCTGGCCCTCATCAACGGCACCGACGGCATGCTCGGTCAGCTCGTGCTCGCCATCACCGACCTGCGTCGGCTGCTCACCGTCGCCGACCTCACCGCCGCGATGAGCGTCGAGGGCCAGCTCGGCACCGACGACGTCTTCGCCGCCGACCTGCACGCCCTGCGCCCCCAGCCGGGGCAGGCGCGATCCGCCGCGAACCTCCGGAAGCTGTTGCAGGACAGCGCGATCCGCGACAGCCACCGCGACCCAGAGGCGTGCACGCGGGTCCAGGACGCGTACTCCCTGCGCTGCTCGCCGCAGGTCGCCGGTGCGGTCCGCGACACGGTGGAGTATGCCGCGACGGTGGCCGGCTTCGAGCTCGCCTCCGCGGTCGACAACCCGGTCGTCACCCCGGACGGCAGGGTCGAGTCCAACGGCAACTTCCACGGGGCGCCGGTCGCCTACGTGCTGGACTTCCTCGCGATCGTTGCCGCCGACCTGGCCTCGATCAGCGAGCGTCGCACCGACCGGTTCCTCGACGTGGCGCGCAACCACGGGCTGCACGCGTTCCTCGCCGACGACCCGGGCGTCGACAGCGGCCACATGATCGCGCAGTACACCCAGGCGGCGATCGTCTCCGAGCTCAAGCGCCTCGCGACTCCTGCCTCGGTCGACTCGATCCCCTCCAGCGCCATGCAGGAGGACCACGTCTCCATGGGGTGGTCCGCGGCCCGCAAGCTGCGCCGCTCGGTCGACGGCCTGACCCGGGTCCTCGCCGTCGAGCTGCTCACCGCCGCCCGCGCCCTCGACCTGCGCGCCCCGCTGCAGCCCGCTCCCGCCACGGCCGCCGTCGTCCGCGCCCTGCGTGAGGCCGGCGCCGCCGGACCGGGCACCGACCGATTCCTCGCCCCCGAGATCGAGGTGGCAGTGCAGCTCGTCGCGAGCGGCGACGCCGTCGCCGCGGCCGAGTCGGTCACCGGGCCCCTCGACTGACGCCACGGCATACCGACCAACCCACAGGACCCCACCGACCCAGGTCTTTGAGCGTTTCCCGCGGCCCTGGCCGCCGGGATCGCGCAAAGACCCCGCACGACCGACGAAGGAGACCACCATGGAAGGCGCCCGCCCCGTCCGCGCACCGCGCGGCACCGCCCTCACGCACGCCACCCACTGGGGGGCCGAGGCCCCGCTGCGGATGCTCATGAACAACCTCGACCCCGAGGTCGCCGAGCGGCCGGACGACCTCGTCGTCTACGGCGGCACCGGCCGGGCCGCGCGCGACTGGAAGTCCTTCGATGCGATGGTCCGCACGCTGTCGACGCTCAAGCAGGACGAGACGATGCTCGTCCAGAGCGGCAAGCCGGTCGGCGTCATGCAGACCCACGAGTGGGCACCGCGCGTCCTCATCGCCAACTCCAACCTCGTCGGCGACTGGGCCACCTGGCCGGAGTTCCGACGTCTCGAGCACCTCGGGCTGACGATGTACGGGCAGATGACCGCCGGGTCGTGGATCTACATCGGCACCCAGGGCATCGTGCAGGGCACGTACGAGACCTTCGCCGCGGTGGCCGAGAAGAAGTTCGGTGGCACGCTGGCCGGCACCCTGACCCTGACCGGCGGCTGTGGCGGGATGGGCGGCGCCCAGCCGCTGGCCGTCACCCTCAACGGCGGGGCCTGCCTCATCGTCGACGTCGACCCTGCCCGCCTGCACCGCCGGGTCGAGCACCGCTACCTCGACGAGGTGGCCGACGACCTCGACGACGCCATCGAGAAGGCGTTGCGCGCCAAGGCCGAGCGGCGGGGCTGGTCGGTCGGCGTCGTGGGCAACGCGGCCGAGGTCTTCCCCGAGCTGCTGCGCCGTGGCGTCGACATCGACATCGTCACCGACCAGACGTCGGCCCACGACCCGCTGTCCTACCTCCCCGAGGGGATCGACCTCGGTGACTGGCACGAGTACGCCGAGAAGAAGCCCGAGGAGTTCACCGACCGGGCCCGGGCGTCGATGGCCAAGCACGTCCAGGCGATGGTCGAGTTCCAGGACGGCGGCGCGGAGGTCTTCGACTACGGCAACTCGATCCGCGACGAGGCACGGCTCGGCGGCTACGACCGGGCGTTCGAGTTCCCCGGCTTCGTCCCGGCATACATCCGCCCCCTGTTCTGCGAGGGCAAGGGCCCGTTCCGCTGGGCCGCGCTCTCCGGTGACCCGAAGGACATCGCGGCGACCGACCGCGCGGTGCTCGACCTGTTCCCTGACAACGACCGTCTGCACAAGTGGATCCGCGGTGCGCAGGAGCGGATCGCGTTCCAGGGCCTGCCCGCCCGCATCTGCTGGCTGGGCCAGGGGGAGCGGGACAAGGCGGGGCTGGCGTTCAACGAGCTCGTCCGCACCGGCGAGGTCAGTGCCCCGATCGTCATCGGCCGCGACCACCTCGACACCGGGTCGGTCGCGAGCCCGTACCGCGAGACCGAGTCGATGCTGGACGGCTCCGACGCGATCGCCGACTGGCCGCTGCTCAACGCGCTCGTCAACACGTCCTCGGGCGCGAGCTGGGTCTCGATCCACCACGGCGGCGGCGTCGGCATCGGCCGCTCGCTCCACGCGGGGCAGGTCTCGCTCGCCGACGGCACCGACCTGGCCGCGCAGAAGCTGGCTCGCGTGCTCACGAACGACCCGGCGATGGGCGTCATCCGCCACGTCGACGCGGGCTACGACATCGCCGAGCACACCGCCGAGCAGCAGGGCGTCCGCATCCCCATGCGCGAGGGCTGAGCGGGGGCCGCCCGGAAAGCGGACGGCCGACCAGGACGCGGACGGCCGCCCGGGACGCGGACGGCCGACGGGGACGGCCGCCCGGTCGTCGGCCCGAACCTCTGCTAGCAGAGCCAAGCTCGCTCAGCGCAGGGTGGAACCTCTGCTGAGCGCACGAACCTCTGCTAGCAGAGGTTCGTGCGGCAGGCGGTCCGTCAGGCGGGGTCGGTGACGTCGGCGACGTCGGCCTGCAGGACGCGGACGATGTCGTCGGCCTGGGCGGTGGCGGCCACGCCGTGGTCGCCACCGCCGATCGACACGGGCCGGCCGAGGATCGAGCTGTCCGCGACCACCGGCCACGGGTGGGTCGAGCCGAACGGCGTGATCGTGCCGCGGACGTACCCGGTCACGTCCCGGGCCGTCTCGGCGTCGGGCATGGACAGCCGGTTCACGCCGAGGTGGGCGCGCAGCTTCGGCCAGGAGATCTCACGGCCGCCGGGCACCAGCACGAAGAGGTAGTCGTCGGCGCCACGACGCACCACCAGCGTCTTGAGGACGTCCCGCGGCTCCAGGCCCCGGGCGGCGGCCGCCTCCTCGAGCGAGCGCACGGGCCCGTGCCGGGTGATGGTGTGCTCGATGCCGCTGTCCGCGAGGGCCCGGGCGGCCCGCTCTGCTCCGTTCCCCGTCATGGCGCCAGCGTAGGGGCCGCCCTCCCCAGGTGCGGCGGCTCCCGTGCCGAGCACCCTGGCCGAGCGCCCGTGATGAGCACCCGTGCCGAGCACCCGTGCCGACCACCCGTGCCGAGCACCCTGACCGAGCGCCTCGTGCCGAGCGCCCCGTGCCCGGACGCCCCGTGCCCGGACGCTCCCTTGACACGAGGAGGACCGACGGCCACGCTGCACCGAGGGTGACACGAGTCACCAATCCCCTCGACGAAGAGGTCCGCCGTGTCCGACAGCGTCCTGCCGCGCCCGCGTGCGCGCTCCCGATCAGCCCGTCCCCGCGCGGCCACCCTCGGCCTCGCCGTCGTCGCGGCCCTCGCCCTCGGTGGGCTGGTCGCCACCAGCGCCGGTGCGGCCGCCCCCAGCGCCGCCGCCGCTCCGCCGGCTGCCGCGAACCCCTCCGCGCCCGACCTCGGGTCGGCCCTCACCGTGTTCGACCCGAGCATGCCGGTGTCGCAGATCCAGTGGACGCTCGACGCGTTCGCCGCCAAGCAGGTCGACAACGAGATGGGCACCGCCCGCCACGCCTTCCTCTTCGCGCCCGGCACGTACGGCACCGCGGCCCAGCCGCTTCAGGTCAAGGTCGGCTACTACACCGAGATCGCCGGCCTCGGCGCCTCCCCGGGCGACGTGACCATCAACGGCAAGATCGAGGTCTACAACCGCTGCCTCGAGGGCGGGGGCACGAGCTACTGCGTCGCCCTCAACAACTTCTGGCGCACGCTGTCCAACCTCACCCTGCACATCGACGGCGCAGGACAGGACGGCTGCCGCGCGTCGGCCAACTTCTGGGCGGTCTCCCAGGCGGTCTCGATGCGCCGGGTCGACATCTCCGGCTCGAACCTCTCGCTCATGGACTACTGCACGGCCGGCCCGCAGTACGCCAGTGGCGGCTTCATCGCCGACTCGCGGATCCCGTTCACCATCAACGGTTCCCAGCAGCAGTGGTTCACCCGTAACAGCGAGGTGGCCGGCTGGAGCAACGGCGTCTGGAACGCCGTCTTCTCCGGCGTCGTCGGCGCCCCCACCGAGGCCGGCTGGCCCAACCCGCCGTACACCACGCTCGACCGCACCCCGGTGAGCCGCGAGAAGCCCTTCCTCTTCGTGGACGGCCAGGGCCGGTATGCCGTGCGCGTCCCGAGCGCCCGGCGCGACAGCCGCGGCATCTCCTGGGGCGCGGGCATGACGCCCGGCCGGACCGTCCCGCTCGACCAGTTCTTCGTCGCCACGCCGGCCACGCCGGTGCAGGAGATCAATGCCGAGCTCGCGCGCGGCCGTGACCTGCTGCTCACGCCCGGCGTCTACGACGTCGACCGCAGCATCAGCATCAAGCGCGCCGACACGGTCGTCCTGGGCCTCGGCCACGCGACCCTGACGTCGGTCGGCGGGGCCGTGCCGCTCACCGTCGCCGACGTCCCGGGCGTCGTCGTCGCGGGCCTCACCATCGACGCCGGCACCGTCGAGTCGCCCGCCCTCCTAAGGGTCGGCACCCGCAACGGCAACCAGGGCCTTGCCCACGACGCCGCGAACGACCCGACCACCCTGTCCGACGTCTACTTCCGCGTGGGGGGCCCGCACATCGGCCGGACCGACACGGCGCTGGAGATCAACAGCGACCACGTGCTCGTCGACCACACCTGGGTCTGGCGTGCCGACCACGGCCTCGAGCCGTTCACCGCCGGGGTGAGCGGCGACACCGACCGCTGGCGCACCAACACCGGACGCACCGGCGTGGTCGTCAACGGCGACGACGTCACCGCCACCGGGCTGTTCGTCGAGCACTTCCAGCAGCACAACGTCGTGTGGAACGGCGAGCGCGGCACGACGATCTTCTTCCAGAACGAGCTGCCGTACGACCCGCCCACCCAGGCCGACTGGGACCACGACGGGATCCAGGGCTGGGCGGCGTACAAGGTCGCCGACGGCGTGCGGACGCACCACCTCTACGGCGGCGGGTCCTACGTCTACAACCGCAACAACCCCTCGATCCACACCGCGAACGCGTTCGAGGTGCCGCAGACGCCGGGCGTGCAGCTGCACCACCTGCTCACGGTGAACCTCGACGCGGGCACCCTCGACCACGTCGTCAACGGCGTGGGCGCGGCCGCCGACACGACCAAGGTCGGCATCCCGGTCTACGTGGAGGACTACCCGACCCCGTAGCCACGACCCCGGCGCCCAGCCCTGGGCGGCCGGGCGCCCGAGGCGCCCGCCAGCACGTCGGGCGCCCCGGACCCCCGGCCGGGTCGACCCGCTGCGGTCGGCCCGGCGT
>NZ_JBHUYG010000131.1:0-9759 GCF_042668795.1 Pedococcus sp. NPDC057267
ATCCCGACCCGGCGGCACCGCGTCGGTCAGTGCTGGTGGGCGCTCGCGAGCATGGCCTCGCGGCCGGACCCCAGCACGGTGAGGGGCAGCAGGGTCTTGCCGGTGGGCCCGATCTCGATCTCGGTGCCCATCTGGGGGCAGACGCCGCAGTCGAAGCACGGGGTCCAGCGGCAGTCGTCGACCTCGGTCTCGTCGAGGGCGTCCTGCCAGTCGGCCCAGAGCCACTCCTTGTCCAGCCCGGAGTCGATGTGGTCCCAGGGCAGGACCTCGGTCTCGCCGCGCTCGCGCGTGGTGTACCAGTCGACGTCGAGGTCCCACGGCAGGTCGGCGAATGCCGTCTGCGCCGCCGACATCCAGCGCTCGTAGGAGAAGTGCTCGCTCCAGCCGTCGAACCGGCCGCCGTCGCGCCAGACCTGCTCGATGACGCGGCCGACGCGTCGGTCGCCACGAGAGAGCAGGCCCTCGACGATGCCCGGCTTGCCGTCGTGGTACCGGAAGCCGATGGAGCTGCCGTAGCGCTTGTCGGACCGGATCGCGTCCCTCAGCTTCTCCAGCCGGGCGTCGGTCTCCTCCGCGCCGAGCTGGGCGCACCACTGGAACGGGGTGTGCGGCTTGGGCACGAACCCGCCGATCGAGACGGTGCACCGGATGTCCCGCCGCCCGCTGACCCGCCGGCCGGTCTCGATGACCCGCTTGGCGAGCTCGGCGATCTGCAGCACGTCCTCGTCGGTCTCGGTCGGGAGGCCGCACATGAAGTAGAGCTTGACCTGCCGCCAGCCGGCGCCGTAGGCCGCGGCGACGGTGTTGATGAGGTCGTCCTCGGTCACCATCTTGTTGATGACCTTGCGGATCCGCTCGCTGCCGCCCTCGGGCGCGAAGGTCAGGCCCGAGCGCCGGCCGTTGCGGGTCAGCTCGTTGGCGAGGTCGATGTTGAACGCGTCGACCCGGGTCGACGGCAGTGACAGCCCGGTCTGCGTGCCGTCGTACCGGTCGGCCAGACCCTTGGTGATGTCGGCGATCTCGGAGTGGTCCGCCGAGCTCAGCGAGAGCAGCCCGACCTCCTCGAAGCCGGTGGCGGCCAGCCCGCGCTCGACCATCTCGCCGATGCCGGTGATGCTTCGCTCCCGCACGGGGCGCGTGATCATGCCGGCCTGGCAGAAGCGGCAGCCGCGGGTGCAGCCGCGGAAGATCTCGACCGACATCCGCTCGTGCACCGACTCCGCCAGCGGGACCAGGGGCTGCTTCGGGTACGGCCAGGCGTCGAGGTCCATGACGGTGTGCTTCGACACCCGCCACGGCACGCCGGTCACGTCGGCCCGCGGGGCGACCCGCTGGATGCGTCCGTCCGGGAGGTAGGAGACGTCGTACAGCGACGGCACGTAGACCCCGCCGGTGCGGGCCAGGCGCAGCAGCAGCTCGCGCCGGCCACCCGGCATACCCTCCGCCTTCCAGTCGCCGATGAGGTCGGTGACGGCCAGGACGGCCTCCTCCCCGTCACCGACGATGGCGGCGTCGAGGAAGTCGGCGATGGGCTCGGGGTTGAATGCCGCGTGTCCACCGGCGATGACCAGCGGGTCCTCGTCGGTGCGGTCCTGCGCGTGCAGCGGGATGCCGGCGAGGTCGAGCGCGGTCAGCATGTTGGTGTAGCCGAGCTCGGTGGAGAACGACAGCCCGAGCACGTCGAAGTCACGCACCGAGCGGTGGCCGTCGACGGTGAACTGCGGGACGTCGTGCTCGCGCATGAGGCGCTCGAGGTCCGGCCACACGGCATACGTGCGCTCGGCAAGGGCGTCCTCGCGCTCGTTGAGCACTTCGTAGAGGATCATGACGCCCTGGTTGGGCACGCCGACCTCGTAGGCGTCGGGGTACATCAGCGCCCAGCGCGTGGTGAGCTCCTCGCCGCCGGGGCCGTGGCCGCCGACGTTCCAGTCCTTGACGGTGGAGTTGAGCTCCCCGCCGACGTACTGGATGGGCTTGCTCACCTGCTCGAGCAGCGGCTCGAGCAGGGGGAAGACGGAGGCACCGGGGGTCGAAGTCATGGTCCGACAAGGGTAACCGGGGGTGGCGCCCACCCCGAAACGCCGGATCCGGGCTCGAGGGCATGCCGACACGCGCAGCGCCGCGCTCCTGGGCCCACTGTGCGCTGATCGACCTCACAGAGAAGCCTCAGCAAGCGGCGCTAGCGTCCACCCCCGTGCGCCAGTCAACCGTCCGGCTCGTCGCCCCGGGCCTGCCCGCAGCCCCTCCGTCCCCCACCCGTGCGGCGGGCCACGTCACGCGTCCCACGGGCAGGACGCACCAGGGCTGGACCACGACCCCGGCAGGCACCTGACGGTGGGCCTGCGGGCGGGCCACCACCGCACCCTCCCCGCCGTGCTGGGCGTCGTGCTCGCCATGGTCCTCGCGGGCTGCATGGGCGGGGCCTACGGCACCGCGTCCCCGACCCGGCCGCCCGGCGCGACAGCGCCCACGACCACGACCGCTCCGACCGGCAGCGCCTCCCCCAGCCCCACGACGACCGGCGCGGCCCCGCTTCCGACCCTGCGCCTCGTCGGGCTCGGCGACTCGGTCATGTCCGGCGCAGCCTGCGCGTGCCAGCCCTTCCTCGCGCAGTATGCGTCGATGCTCGCCACGCGGGACCACCGCGCCGTGTCCCCGTCCAACCTCGGCGAGAGCGGCCTGACCGCGGCGCAGCTCGTCGACCAGCTCTCCGAGCCGGGCGTGGCCGCCGAGGTTGCCTCGGCCGGGACGGTGGTGGTGACCATCGGCGCCAACGACCTCCTTCCGCTCGTCTCCACCTGGTCGGACGGCGGCTGCGACACGTCGTGCGTCCAGCCGGCCGTCGCCCAGATGAGGCAGGCCGTCGCCCAGGTGCTGTCCCGCATCCACTCCCTCGTGCCCGACAGCACCCAGGTCCTCGTGACCGACTACTGGAACGTCTTCGAGGACGGCGACGTCGCCGACTCCAAGGAAGGGCCCGGGTTCGCCGGCTGGAGCGACGGCGTGACCGTGGCCGCCAACGCAGCGATCTGCACCGAGGCGCAGTCCGCGGGCGACGTGTGCGTGGACCTGTACCACCCCTTCCTCGGCGCCGACGGCACCAACAACCCCACGTCCCTCCTCGCCGAGGACGGCGACCACCCCGACGCGGCCGGGCACACGCTCATCGCCAAGGCGTTGCTCTCCGAGACGCCCCAACCCGCCAGCTGACCGCCGGCCCCCGAACTGCTGGTCGCCGCAGCCGACGGCGGCAGCCGCCGTGCTGCGCGCAAGACGCCGGGCTCAGGTGGCCAGGTGGTGGGAGAGGAAGTCGAGGGCCGCAGGTATCACCCGGGACCACGACGCGAAGTTGTGGCCACCGCCCGGCAGCACCACCGTGGTCACGGACATCGGCGGCCGCACCAGCGAGGCGAACGTCCTGGTGTCGCCCACCCCCGTGTGGCCGCGCTCGTCCGCGCCGACCGTGGCGTACACCGAGACCGGAGGTGCCGGCTGGTGGCGCAGCAGCCACTCGGGGTCGTTGAGCTGCCGCACCACGGGCGACCCGCCCCAGAGGTCTCCCGTGGTCCCGTCCCGCAGCGTGTGGTAGTAGCCGGACAGGGAGGCTGCCGCCGGGAAGACGCTCGAGTGGGTCAGGGCGAGCTTGGTCGCGCAGTACCCGCCGGTCGAGTCGCCCATCGCGCCCCAGCCGGTCCCCCCGACCCGGAGCCGCGACGAGATCGCCCGCGGGACGTCCTCGGCGAAGTAGGTGAGCGTCTGCGGGCCCGCCGGCACGTCCGTGCACTCGGTGTCACGCGGGGGCGCCACGGTGGGCCGCAGCATCACGAGCACCATGGGCCGCGACCGTCGTGCCGAGATCTCCTTGAGGAGGACGTCGGGGTAGTGCAGGCGCTGGACGAGGCTGCTCGTGGTGCCGGGGTAGCCCGTGAAGACCTCGACCGCGGGGAACCGGCTCCGGGCGAAGGCAGCCTGGAAGTACTGCGGCGGGAGGTACACCAGGGCCTGCTCGCTGAGCCTGCTGTGCGCACCGTAGATCGTCAGGGACTCGATCCGCCCCTTGGTCCGCCACTGGACCGGTGCCGACCACGCCGACTGGCCCGCCACGGTGGGGTCCCTCGTGACCGCCAGCGGCGCGGGGGCCGGGCGACCGTGCGCAGCGAGCGCGAGGGAGATCGTGGTCTGGCTCGGGGCTCCCGCCGACGGCGTGCCGAACAGGTCGGACCACGACCCGTAGAAGTAGCCGTAGTTGTTGAGGGCGGCCGCCACGAGGAGCACCGTGGTGACCTGGGTGAACGCCAGCAGGCCGACGCGCTGCGCCAGGCGGGCATGGCGCGGACCCCTCACCCGCGACCACAGCAGCACGGCAAGGGCCATGGCGACCCCCACGACGATCGCGAGGGTCAACAGCAGCGGCCAGCCGAGCAGCGGCACGACGTCCTTCCTCCTCCCAGGGCAGCTGCGGCGGCAGCCCTGTCCAGTCCGAGCATCGCGCGGATGCCTGCAGGCGGGCTGGAGCGATGCTGGGAGTTCGTTGAGGACGGGGCACCCGGCCGTGCCGGCGGCATACTGGCGGGGTGTCCGGTGCGCGCACGCGCGTCGCGGCGGCGCTCGAGGCGGTGCCCCGCCGGTTGTTCCTGCCCCCGGACCAGGTGGCCCACGCGGACCGGGACGAGCCGCTCCCCATCGGCCACGGCCAGACCAACAGCCAGCCGACCACCGTCCGGCAGATGCTCGAGCTGCTCGACGTGCAGCCGGGGAACCGGGTGCTCGACGTGGGGTGCGGGTCGGGGTGGACGACGGCGCTGCTGGCACACCTCGCCGGCGCGGCCGGCTCGGTGGAGGGGGTCGAGCTCGTGCCGCAGCTCGTGGAGTTCGGGGCCGCCAACCTGCAGCGGGCGGGTGTCGGCAGCGCCCGGGTCCACCAGGCGCGGCGCGACCGGTTGGGCTGGCCGGAGGGGGCTCCCTACGACCGCGTGCTGGTGTCGGCCCAGGCGGTCGAGCTGCCACGCGACCTCCTCGCCCAGCTCGCCCCCGGTGGCGTCATGGTCGTGCCGGTGGCGGGACGGATGCTGCGCGTGCGGACAGACGACGACGGGCCGGTGGTCGAGGAGCACGGGTGGTACCGCTTCGTGCCCCTCGTCACCGGCCCGTCGGTCGACGGCAGGTGGGGTCAGCCCGTGTAGAGCGCGTCGAGGACGTCGCCGTACTTCTCGTTGACGACCTTGCGCCGCACCTTCAGGCTCGGGGTGAGCTCGCCGGCCTCGACGGTCAGGTCGTGGTCGAGGACGACGAACTTCTTGATCTGCTCCCAGCGGTTGAGGTTCACGTTGAGGGTGTCGACGTACATCTGCACCATCTCGCGGGCCTGCGGGGACGTGACGATCGTCCGGTAGTCACCGGAGATGCCGTGCCCGTCGGCCCAGTCGGCGATCGCGTCGGCGTCGAGGGTGACCAGGGCCGTCACGAAGTTGTGGTCGGCGCCGTAGACGACGAACTGGCTGACGTACGGGCACAGGCCCTTGAAGGTCGACTCGATGAGCGAGGGCGCGACGTACTTGCCGCCGGAGGTCTTGAAGAAGTCCTTCTTGCGGTCGGTGATCTTGAGGTACCCGTTGGCGTCGAGCTCGCCGATGTCGCCGGTGTGCATCCAGCCGTCGGCGTCCTTCGCCTCGGCCGTGTCCTCGGGCTTGTTGTGGTAGCCCTCCATCACGCCGGGACCGCGCAGCAGCACCTCGCCGTCCTCGGCGATCCGTGCCTCGGTGCCGGGCAGCGCCCAGCCGACGGTGCCGATCCGGTTGCTGCCGGGGCGGTTCACGAAGGAGGCGGCGCTGGTCTCGGTGAGGCCGTAGCCCTCGAGGATGGTCAGGCCGATGGAGTCGAACCAGTGCGCGACGTCCGTGTTGAGGGCCGCCGACCCCGAGATGAAGAACCGGATGCGTCCGCCGAAGCGCTCACGCACCTTGTGCAGGACGAGCTTGTCGGCCAGGCCGATCTTGGTGGCGAGCATGCCGGTCGGCTCCTCGCCGCGGGCCCGCATGGCGGCGACGTCGCGGCCGACGCTCACCGACCACTTGAACAACTTCTCCTTCAGGCCGCCCTCGGCCTTCATCATCATCGTGATGCGCGCGTACGCCTTCTCGAAGATGCGGGGGGCCGCCCCCATGAAGGTCGGCTGCACCACGGCCAGGTTGTCGACGATCTTGTCGATCCGGCCGTCGATGGCCGTCGGGAAGCCGCACTGCAGCGGCAGGGTCAGCAGGAACTTGCCGAAGACGTGGGCCAGCGGCAGCCACAGGTACTGCAGGTCGGACGGGCTCAGGATGCCGATCGCGTCGGTGGCGGCCGCCTGGTAGGTCCACGCGTTGTGGTCGAGGCGCACTCCCTTGGGCCGGCCGGTCGTGCCGGAGGTGTAGATGATGGTGGCGAGCTGGTCGGGCGTGAGGGCGTCGATGCGCTCGTCGACCGCGCCGGGGTTCGTCGCGAGGAGCTCGGCGCCCATCTGCTCGAGCTGGCGCAGGCTGAGCACCCACTCGCCGTCCGACGCGCCGTCGAAGGTGATGACGCGGGCGAGGCCGGGCAGGTCGACCCGGCGCTCCCAGAGCTTGGTGACCTGCTCGTCGTCCTCGGCGAAGACGACGACGCTGCCGGAGTTGGCGAGTATGTACGCCACGTCGGGGGCGATCGTCGTCGGGTAGATCGTCGTGGTCGCGCCACCGGAGCACATCACGGCCAGGTCGGCCAGCGCCCACTCGTACCGGGTCGAGGAGGCGATCGCCACGCGGTCCTCCGGACCGACGCCGAGGGCGATGAGGCCGGCAGCCAGCCGGTAGGCCGTCTGCTGCACCTCGGACCAGGTGACGCCCTCCCACGTCTCGCCGACGGCGAACCGGAACGCCTCGGAGTCCGGCGTCGCGGCCACGCGGTCGCGGAAGAGGTGGCCGACCGACCGCGCACGGTTCTCGATCAGGCGCTCGTCGACCGTCTCCGTGGAGGCGGACGGGGTGTGGTGGAGGGTGGGAGTCGACATGACCGTCCTCGGCTCGGGAACTGCATGGGGGTCGCTGCCCGGGGTGGCAACTTCCGAGGGATAGTGCCATGGTCGCGCACCTCGAGGGCGAAATCACGGGTGAATGTGACCGAACGGCCATTCCACGCTGCCCGAAGGCAGTTCCCGGGTCAGGAGGGGACGATCGTGCCCAGCACCCGGCGGCAGGTCTCGACGTCGCCGGCCATCGCCTCGAGCAGCTCCTCGACGGAGTCGAACCGCAGGGTCGGGCGGATCCGCTCGACGAACTCCAGGGTGACCTCCTCGCCGTAGAGGTCGAGGTCGGTGCGGTCGAGGACGTAGGCCTCCACGGTCCGCACGACGCCGTCGAACGTGGGGTTGGTGCCGACCGAGATCGCCGCCGGCAGGGTCCGCTCAAGGTCCTCGGCGGGCCGGCCCACCCGGGTGAGCCACCCGGCATACACGCCGTCGGCCGGCACGAGGCCCAGGGAGTCGTCCGAGAGGTTGGCGGTCGGGTAGCCCAGCTCGCGTCCGCGGTGCGCGCCGTGGACGACGGTGCCGGTCATGCGGTGCGGCCGGCCGAGGACCGACGCGGCCTGTGCGACCTCGCCGGCGTCGAGGTGGCGGCGCACGGCGCTGGAGGACCAGCGCTCGCCGTCCCCCAGGTCGTCGAGCACGATGACGTCGAACCCGTGCTGGCGGCCGAGCTCGGCCAGCAGGTCCACGTCGCCGGTGTAGCCCTTGCCGAAGCCGCGCGCGTCGGCGCCCACGACGAGGGCCTTGACGCCGAGGGTCTGCACGAACGTCGAGACGATGAACTCCTCGGGCGTCTGGTCGGCGAACTCGCGCGTGAAGTCGAGGACGAGCAGCCCGTCGATCCCGGTGGTCGCGAGCAGCTCGTCTCGCAGCCGGCCCGGTGCGATGAGCTCGACGGAGTCGGGGTGGAAGATCGTCGCAGGGTGCGGCTCGAACGTCACCGCGACGCTGGGCACGCCTCGAGCGGCCCCCTCCTCGACGAGCCGGCCGAGGACGGCGCGGTGCCCGAGGTGGACCCCGTCGAAGTTGCCGAAGGTGGCGACAGAGGGCCGCAGGTGCGCGGGGGTCTGGTCGGGGTCGGTCCAGCGGTGCACGGGGGACACTCTACGAACCGGCCGGTGCGAACACGACGTGTGGGCGTGCTTTGTGACCCGACTCATCGAGCATGGCGACCAGGCGCCCGTCGGGTCCGAAGGCGGCGACGGGCTCCGGGCGCAACGGTGTCGCCGAGTCGACGCGCTGGCCGTACCCCAGCGCGCGGGCCTCGGCCTCGGTGAGCTCGTGCACCGCGAACTGCGCGCGGGCGGCCTCGGCCAGCGGCAGCACCGGCACCTGCTCGGGGTCCCCGAGCGCGGTGAGCGACTCGAGGTCGTGCGCCCGGCCGAGCTCGAACGCCCCCACCCGGGTGCGGCGCAGCGCGGTGAGGTGACCGCCCACGCCGAGCGCGGACCCGAGGTCGCGGGCCAGGGCGCGCACGTAGGTGCCGGAGCTGACCGTCACCTCGACGTCGAGGTCGAGCACGGGGGTCCCGTCGTCGGCGACCCCAGCGCGCCGGGCGACCACCTCGAACCGCGAGACGGTGACGGGACGCGCCGGCAGGTCGACGTCCTCCCCCGCCCGCACCCGGTGGTACGCACGCTCGCCCTTGACCTTGATGGCGGAGACGGCGCTCGGGACCTGCTCGATGTCACCGGTGAGCCGGGCGACCGCCGCGTCCACCGCGGCGTCGTCGACACCGGACGCGGCGTCCACCGGCGTGGACGCGGTGACCTCGCCCTCGGCGTCGTCGGTCAGCGTCGACTGCCCCAGCCGGATCGTCGCGGCGTAGTCCTTGTCGCACCCGACGAGGAAGGTCAGCAGCCGGGTCGCGCGGCCGATGCCCAGCACGAGCACGCCCGTGGCCATCGGGTCGAGCGTGCCCGCGTGCCCCACCTTGCGGGTGCCGCAGATGCGCCGGGCACGGCCGACGACGTCGTGGCTCGTCCAGCCCTGCGGCTTGTCGACGACCAGGAGGCCGTCAGGCGCGGGCATCCGCGCCGTCGCCCCGCTCGCCCACGGGCTCGTCGTGGTCCCCCGTGACGTGGCCCGCCGCGTCGCGGTCGTCCTTCGTGTCGAGGCCGTCGTCGTCGAGCTCGTCGTCCTCGTCGTGCTTGTACGGGTCGGCGTCGCCGGCGTACGTCGCCCCGGCCGCGGCGGCCGCCACGGCGGCGTCGCGCTCCTTGGCCTCGCGCAGCAGGTCCTCGAGGTGGGCCGCGGACTCGGGGATGGCGTCGGCGATGAACTCCAGCGTCGGCGTGAGCCGGATCTGGATCTGCCTGCCGACGAACGAGCGCAGCCGGCCCTTGTTCTTCTCCAGCAGCTCCGCGGTGCGCGTGCGCTGCGCCTCGTCACCGAAGACGGTGTAGAAGACCGAGGCGTGCTGCAGGTCGTTGGTGACCCGCACGTCGGTGATGGTGACGAAGCCGAGGTCGGGGTCCTTGACGATCGACTCGACGTTCGCCGCGACCAGCGTCTTGATCCGGTCGGCGATCCTGCGGGCACGTCCGGCGTCGGCCATGGCTCCTCCTGGTCAGTGGGGTCGTGGGTGACGGTATGCCGCCCGCGCGAGCCCGCGGGAAACCGGCACCCGGTGCGGGACCGCGCACACGCGCGCGGCGTCTCCCGCAAGTCGTACGTCGCGCTGAGGTCGCCCAGCAGGAGGTCGTTGAAACACCCCC
>NZ_JBHUYG010000132.1:0-9484 GCF_042668795.1 Pedococcus sp. NPDC057267
CGACCGGGCGGCCCCTCCGTCGTGCCCGGGCTGTGGGCCCAGGGGGTGCCTGCCAGGTGTGCCCGCTGGTCTGGAGTGCCCGCTGGTCTGGAGTGCCCGCTGGTCTGGAGTGCCCGCTGGTCTGGAGTGTCTGCTGGTCTGGAGTGTCCGCTGGCCTCGTGCGCGCTGGTCTGGACTGCCCGCTGGTCTGGTCTGCCCGCTGGTCTGCGCACACACCTGCGTGGCACTGCGCGCAGAGCGGATCCGCGCGCAGTGGGACGCGCATGTGCGAGCAGACGAGCGGGGGTGACGAGCGGGGGTGACGAGCGGGGGTGACGAGCGGGGGTGACGGACGGGGGTGGCGGCCGGGTGACGAGCACGGGTGGCGGGGGCCCTTCGCGCTCCGGTCCCGGTCAGCGGTCGGAGACGAGCTGGAAGAGGCGGTGGTCGGCCCAGCGCCCCGCGATGTGCAGGTATGCCGGGGCGTCACCCATCACCGTGAAGCCGCACCTGAGCAGCACCCGCTGCGAGCGGACGTTGTCCAGCAGGGTTCCCGCCTGGAGCCGGTGCAGGCCCAGCTCGTCGAACGCGACGTGCACCACCTCGCGCAGCGCGGCCGTCGCCAGCCCGCGACCGCCGGCGTGCTCGGAGAGCCAGTAGCCGACGTTGGCCGACTGGAACGGCCCGCGGACGATCTCGTTCAGCGTGATCTGGCCGACCACGTCGCCGTCCTCGTCGAGCACCACGAGCGGCAGCCGGGTTCCCTCCCGGTACTCGGCGAGCCGGGTCGCGACGAGCTCTCGCTGGCCCTCCGCCGTGGCGTACGACGCCGGGCGGTCGGGGGCCGTCGGCGCGAGGAACTCACGGTTGGCGACCAGCAGCTCGGCGAGGCGCTCCGCGTCGGACTCCCGGACCAGCCGGGTGACCCGCCGACCATCCTGCGGCCGGGGATCGCGGGAGTCGCCCATCAGCCGAACTTCAGCTGGTAGCCCTTGCCGCGCAGCGTGCGCAGGACCTCCTCGCAGTGCTGGCGGCCGCGGGTCTCCAGCTGCAGGCCGATCTCGACCTCGTCGACGCGGATCGTGGTGCCGGTGCGGATGTGCTCGACCTCGAGGACGTTGGCGTCGACGGCGGCGCAGTCGGCCAGCAGGCGGGCGAGGTGGCCGGGGGTGTCTGACACCCGCACCCGGAACTGCAGGTAGCGGCCGGCGGCAGCCATGCCGTGCCGGATGATCCGCAGGAGCAGCAGCGGGTCGATGTTGCCGCCGGACAGCACCGCCACGACCGGCCCGTCGACCGGCTGGCCGGCCCGGGCGAGCAGGTGCGCGACGGCAGCGGCCCCGGCCGGCTCGACGACGAGCTTGGCCCGTTCGAGGACGAAGAGCAGCGCCCGCGAGAGCTCCTCCTCGCTCACCGTCTCGATGGCGTCGACGAGGTCCCGGACGAGCTCGTAGGGCACGTCGCCGGGCATGCCCACGGCGATGCCGTCGGCCATGGTCTGCATCCGCTCGTACGGCACCGGCTTGCCGGCCGCGAGGGAGAGCGGGTATGCCGCCGCCTGCTCGGCCTGGACGCCGATGACCCGCACGTCGGGGCGGGCGGACTTCACCGCGACCGAGATGCCGGCGAGCAGGCCGCCGCCGCCGGTGCTGACCACGATGGTCCTCACCTCGGGGCACTGCTCGAGGATCTCGAGCCCGGCGGTGCCCTGGCCGGCCACGATGTCGCGGTGGTCGAACGGGTGGATCAGCACCGCCCCGGTCTCGGCCTCCCACTCACGGGCCTTGACGAGGCACTCGTCGATCGTCGTCCCGACCTGCTCGATCGTCGCGCCGTAGGCCTGCGTGGCGAGCAGCTTGGGCATGGGGGCGCCGTGCGGCATGTAGACCTTGACGTCGATGCCGAGCAGCTGCCCGGCGAGGGCGACGCCCTGGGCGTGGTTGCCGGCGCTGGCCGCGACGACGCCGCGCGCCTTCTCCTCGTCGGAGAGCCGCGACATCCGGGTGTACGCACCACGGATCTTGAAGGACCCCGCCCGCTGGAGGTTCTCGCACTTGAGGAAGACCTCGCAGCCGACCCGGTCGGTGAGGGCCCGGCTGTACTCGAGGGGCGTGGGGCGGACGACCCCGCTGAGCAGGTCCTGCGCAGCGCGGATGTCCTCCAGGGAGACGGACAGCATCGGTGGTGCCATGGCGAGCAGGCTAGTACCCGCCGGACGCCCTCCGGACCACCCGGCGTGGGCCCTAGTCCCGCACCCTGCGGTTGAACGCCCGGATCGCCAGCGGGGCCATCACCAGGGTCAGCCCGACCGTCCAGATCACGGTGGTGAGGACCGGGTGGTGCAGCGGCGGCTGGGCGTCCGCGGGCACGGGGCCGGCATTGCCCCAGAGCTGCCGGACGGCCTGGACCAGTGCGGAGATGGGGTTCCACTCGGCGATGACGCGCAGCCAGTGCGGCATGTGCTCGCTGGGGGCGAAGGTGTTGGCGAGGAACGTGATCGGGAACATCGTGGTGAACATGAGGCCGTTGACCGACTCGACCGAGCGCATCGCCGAGCCGACGAGGATGCCGACCCAGATCATCGCGAAGCCCCACAGGAGCAGCAGCAGGTAGGCCAGCACCGCGTCGACGAACCCGCCGCGGATGCGCCAGCCGACGCACAGGCCGGTCAGCGACATGACGAGGATGCCGATGCTCGAGTGCAGGAGGCTGGAGATGCTGCGGCCCACCAGGACGGCCGAGGGGTGGATCGGCAGCGACCGCATGCGGTCCACGATCCCCTTGTCGATGTCGGCGGTCAGCCCGACGGCCACGACGAACGAGGCGAAGGCGATGGTCTGGCCCATGATCCCGGCCATCAGCCACTCGCGGTACCCGGCCGGCGAGCCCTGCACGGCGATCGAGCCGCCGAACACGTAGGCGAACAGCAGCACGAACATCACCGGCTGGATGGTGACGTCCATGAGCATCTCGGGCATCCGCTTGATGTGGATGAGGTTGCGCCGCGTGATGGCGAGGGACTGCCGCAGCAGCCCGGTGCGCTGGATCTGCGGCCTGGCCAGTCCGCTGGCGGTCTGGCGGACCCCGGTGTCGGTGCTCATGCGAGAACCTCCTCGTCGTGCGGTGCCTCGCCGTCCTCGGCCCGGTGGCCCGTCAGGCTGAGGAAGACGTCGTCGAGGCTCGGGCGCTTGAGGCCGAGGTCGTCGAGCTCGATCTCGCTGCCCTCGAACACCGCCGCGATGCGGGTCATGTCGCGCAGCCCCTCGGCCGGAGCGGTCAGCTGGCGGGCACCGTGGTCGACGTGCACCTCGCCGACGTGCGCGCGCAGCAGCGCCTCGGCGGCGGCCAGCTCCTCGGCCCGCGACACGGTCAGCACGATCGCGGCGGCACCGCTGCGGTCCTTGAGCTCGAGCGCCGTGCCCTCGGCGATGACCTGCCCCCGGTCGACGACGACGATCCGGTCGGCGAGCTGGTCGGCCTCCTCGAGGTACTGGGTCGTGAGCAACAGGGTCGTCCCGTCGCGGACGAGCCCGCGCAATACCTCCCACAGCTCCACCCGGCTGCGCGGGTCGAGCCCGGTGGTGGGCTCGTCGAGGAAGAGCACCGGCGGCGTGGCGATGAGGCTGACGGCGAGGTCGAGCCGCCGCCGCATGCCGCCGGAGTACGTCTTGACGACGCGGTCGCCGGCGTCGGTGAGCGAGAACCGCTCGAGCAGGTCGCGGCTGGCGCCCCGGACGTAGGAGGAGGACAGGCCGTACAGCGAGCCGATGAGGCGCAGGTTCTCCCGCCCGGTGAGCAGCTCGTCGACGGTGGCGGCCTGCCCGGTGAGCCCCATGGAGCGGCGCACGGCGTCCGGGTCGGTGCGCACGTCGTGCCCGGCGACCCGCGCCGTCCCCGCCGTGGGGGTGGTGAGGGTCGTCATCATCCGCACCGTCGTGGTCTTGCCGGCGCCGTTGGGCCCGAGCAGCCCCAGCACGGTCCCCTGCGGCACGACGAAGCTGACGTCGTCGACGGCCCGGGTGTCGCCGAAGGTCTTCACGAGGTGCTCGGCCTCGATGGCGGGCGCGCTCATCGTTCGAGCGTAGGTCGGCTCGCGGCGGTCGTTCGACCCATTTTCGGCACCCCCGGCCCGGCCCGGCCTCAGCCGGCCTTGGTCGCGCGGCCGATGAGGCAGAAGGGGTGGCCGGCCGGGTCGGTGTAGACGCGGAAGGTCCCCGTCTCCGAGGGCTGGTGGTCGTGGACGCGAGCCCCGGCCGCCAGGACCGCGGGCTCGGCGGCGTCGATGTCGCCGGCCCACAGGTCGAGGTGGAACTGCTGCGGGTGCGAGCCGCCCGGCCAGGTCGGCTCCCGGTAGTCGTCGATGCGCTGGAACGCCAGCGCCGCGCGCCCGTCCGGGTTGTCCGGGGCGAGGCCACCACCCGGTGGCACGAGGGTCGACCAGTCGCGGTCGGACCCGTCCTCGAGGGGCCACCCCAGGACCTCGGAGTAGAACCTCGCGAGCTCGAGCGCGTCGGGGCAGTCGAGGATGACGAGGTCGAGCAGCGGCTTCGGCGGGATCGGGACAGCGGTGTCGTCGGCCATGGCCCGACGCTAGGCCCGACCCCAGACAACGGTCGAGGCGAGCGCCCGCGCCGCCTCCGGGTGCCCCTCGCGGAGCAGGCCCACCGCCGCCAGCAGGTATGCCGTGTCGGTCACCACCCGCGCGTCCCGGGGCACCTTCCAGCCGCCTGCGTGGTCGGTGGCGACGGCGGTCAGCACGGCGTCGCGGTCGGGCGCGGGCGAGTGCCGGAGCACTCCCCCGGACCCCACGACAACGGCCACGTCCGCCAGGGGCCGCGGGCTGCTGCCGGGCCCGGCCGGGCGGGCGTGGCGGCGCACGGCGACCACCGCGGCGGTGCGGGCGAGGGCGAGGTCGAGCGCTCGCTCGTGGTCGTCCGAGGGGAGGTGACCGGGATCGGCAGCCAGCCGCGCGGCATACGCCTCGAGGCCGTCTGGCACCGGGAGGTGCTCGCGGGCGGCGGCTGCGACGACGCCCTCGGCGTTCCAGCGCATGCCAAGGTCGGCCTCGACGGTGCGCGCGTGCCACAGCGGTGCGACGACGTCCTTGGCGAGCCCGGCGTCCTCGCCCTGCGGCGTGATGACGGAGTAGACGTCGGTCGTGGCGCCCCCGATGTCGACGACGAGCACGTCGCCGCCGACGGCGTCGGCCAGCACCTCGACTCCCCCGAGGACGGCGTCGGGGGTGGCGGCCCGGACCAGGCGGCCGAACTCGGGGCCCCGGGACAGGCCCTTGCCGCCGATCACGTGGTGCAGGAACGCCGCCCGGATCGCCGCGCGGGCCGCGTCGGGGATGATGACGCCGATCCGTGGCAGGACGTTGTCGGTGACGGTGAAGGTGCGCCCGGTCGAGGCGAGGACCGCGGCCACCTCCTCGGCGGCGTCGGCGTTGCCGGCGACGACCACCGGTGCCGTGATGCGGGCCCTGGCCAGGCGGGTGGCGTTGTGCAGCAGCACGTCGGCGTTCCCGCCGTCGGTGCCGCCGACGAGCAGGACGATGTCGGGGCGGCTGACCCGCAGGGCGGCCACCCCGGCGCCGTCGAGCCGCCCCGCCGCGACGTGCTCGACCCGGGCGCCCGCGCTCAGGCCGACCCGGTGACCGGCCTCGGCGGTGACGTCGCGCTCGTACCCGACCACAGCCAGCCGCAGGCCGCCACCGGCGCTGGAGCAGGCGACGACCTCGTCCGGCGCGCCGTGCGACTCGAGCTCGTCGAGGACCGAGCGGTAGCCGTCGAGCACGTCGGTGCCGATGGTCGTCGGCGTCGAGGCCGTCGCCACGAGCCGGCCGTCGCCGGTGTCGACGAGGGCGGCCTTGGTGAAGGTCGACCCGAAGTCGACGGCGAGCGCGAGGGGCATGGCGGCAGGAGGGTCTTCGCCGGTGGCGGTGTCGTGGTGGCGGTCGTGCTGGGTGGCTCGGTGGCTCCGGTGCCCGGCTCAGCCGAGCCGGTCGAGCGCCTGGCCGAGGTCGGCGATGAGGTCGTCGACGTCCTCGATGCCGCAGGACAGGCGGATGAGGTCGGCCGGCACCTCGAGCTCGGTGCCAGCGACGGAGGCGTGCGTCATGCGCGCCGGGTGCTCGATGAGCGACTCGACGCCGCCGAGGGACTCCCCGAGGGTCCACAGCTGGGTCTCGCCGCAGACCTTGACGGCGACGTCCTCGCCCGCCTTGACCTGGAACGAGATCATCCCGCCGAACCGGCGCATCTGCTTTGTCGCGACCTCGTGGCCCGGGTGGCTCTCCAGGCCCGGGTAGTGCACGGCCTTGATCGCCGGGTGGCTGCTGAGGAACTCCACGACCCGCTCGGCGTTGTCGCTGTGCTTCTCCATCCGGACCGCGAGCGTCTTGAGTCCGCGCAGGACGAGCCAGGCGTCCATCGGCCCGGCGACCGCGCCCATCGAGTTCTGGTGGAAGGCGATCCGGTCCGCTGCGTCGGCGTACCCGGGTACCGCGATCTCGTGGCCCACGACGACCGCGCCGCCGACGACGTCGGAGTGGCCGCCGCAGTACTTGGTGGTCGAGTGGGTGACGATGTCGGCGCCGAGCGACAGCGGCTGCTGGAGGTACGGGCTGGCAAAGGTGTTGTCGACGACGAGCAGGGCACCGGCCTCGTGCGCCACGGCCGCGAGCGCCTCGATGTCGGCGATGCCGAGCAGCGGGTTGGTCGGCGTCTCGACCCAGACGATCTTCGTCGTGCCGGGCCGGATGGCCGCGCGGACCGCGTCGACGTCCCCCATGGGAGCGATGGAGTGCTCGACGCCCCAGGGCGTGAGCACCTTGTTGAAGAGGCGGTACGTGCCGCCGTACGCGTCGTTGGGGACGACCACGTGGTCACCGGGGGTGAGCAGGGCGCGCAGCACGGTGTCCTGGCCGGCCAGCCCGGAGGAGAACGCGAACCCCCGGACGCCGCCCTCGAGCGCGGCGAAGCACTCCTCGAGCGCGGTGCGGGTGGGGTTCGCCGAGCGCGAGTACTCGTAGCCGCCGCGGAATCCGCCGATGCCGTCCTGCTTGTACGTCGACACCTGGAAGATCGGCGTGATGACCGCACCGGTCCCCGCGTCGGGCTCCTGCCCGGCGTGGATCGCCCTGGTCGAGAACCCCTGCTGCCGCACGTCGTCACTCATGGCGGCAAGGCTAGCCGTCGCTCAGGGCGACTCGACGACCACCGGGTCGCCGACGTGCAGCCGGCCACCCTCGAGGATGCGGAACACCGTGCCGCCGCGGGCGTGCATCGCCTTCATCGCACCGGGGGCGATCCAGTCGTCGAGCAGGCGGCACGGTGCCGCCGGGCGCACCACCTCGAGCAGCACCTCCCCCACCCGGACCCGCGTCCCAGGCCTGCCCGGAACCGGACCGCCGGAGACCGTGAGGTTGCGCCGGGTGGCGCCGGGCTCCACGACCGACCCCAGGGCCGCGCCCGCCGCCTCGAGGTCGAGGGCCGACTGGATCGTCACGTGCCGGTGCCGCGACCCGTGGTACCGGTCGCCGACCAGCCCGGCCCCGGCCTCGGCGACGACCTCCGGCACCGACCGCGTCGGGATCCGGCGGGCCGGCGCCACGTGGATCGAGACGACCTCGCCGAGGGACGTCCCCGGCTCGACGACGACCAGGCTCACCGAAGCTCCTTCTGCCACTCACGCATCGCCGCGTCCTCGGCATACCCGAGCTCGCGGTTGACGGCGAGCATCGGTGCGTTCTCCTGCGCGTTCCATGTCCGGACCGTGGCGGGTCCCGCCAGGTGGTCCATGAGGGCGAGCGTGTTGGCGGCCTTCATCCGCAGGCCGAGCCGGTGGCCCCGGTGCTCGCGCAGGACGAGCGTGTCCTGCTGGTACACGACCGTCGGGTCACTCGTGACTGTCGTCTGGGTGTAGCCGGCCACCGAGCCGTCGGCCGCGAACGCGAAGGTGTCCACGGCCGTCCGCCCGGCGTGCACGATCCGCTCGTAGTCCGCGCGGACCCGCTCCTCGTCCCAGGCCTCCTCCTCGAGCTGCAGGTCGCCGAGCGGCACGTCCGTGCTCATCCGCCGCCCCAGGAGCGCGCGGGCCCCCACCCACGCGTCGGGTATGCCGCCGAGTGCCGTGCGCAGGACGTAGCCGTCCCCGTCGTGGTCGGCGGCCACCGCCGTGAGGCGGTCCCGGTCGAGTGGGAGGGCCAGCGAGCTGCGCAGGTTGGTCTGGGCGGACGCGTAGCCGAACCGCCGCGCGAACCCGCCGTGCACGTCCTCGGAGCCGGCCCGCCACTGGGTGTCGGCGACGACGAGGTCACGGCCCGCCTCGCGCACGAGGCCCTCGGCGTGCTCGAGCAGCCGGCGCCCGTGCCCCCGCCCCCGGTGGTCGGGGTGGACGGCGAGCTCGAGCACCGCGAGGCGCAGGTTGTCGTGCAGCGGCAGGGCGAGCCAGGCTGCGCCCACGACGTCGCCGTGCTCGTCGCGCGTCGCGAACGCGAGCGCCCGCCGGGCCGGGTCGCGCAGCTGGACCCTGCGCTCCTCCGGCGAGCGGCCCGCGTGCAGCGCACCCAGCCCGTGCCGCGCGGACGCGAGGAGCACGTCGCACCAGCCGAGGAACGCCTCGTCCGGGCCGTCGGGGTCGATCGCCACGATGCCGTCCACCCGCCCACCCTGTCGCACCCGGTCCGGCGACGGCAAAGGACTTCCGGCGACCCTGCACAGGAACAGCCACGGGCGCGGTCGCGTTGCACAGGGCGTGATCTTCGGGAGCCGCAGCAAGTCGACCATGCCCACCGCCGAGGAGGCCCTGCAGGGCCGCCCCACCCGGCCGTTCTCGATCGCACCGGAGCACCTGGTGCTGCACACGCCCGTCGAGGGCCCCTGGCCCGAGGGCACCGAGGTGCTCTACGTCGCGATGGGCTGCTTCTGGGGGGCCGAGCGGATCTTCTGGCAGCAGCCCGGTGTCGTCGCGACCGCGGCCGGCTACATGGGCGGGTTCACCCCCAACCCGACGTACGAGGAGACGTGCACCGGCCGCACCGGCCACGCCGAGACCGTGCTCGTCGCCTACGACCCCGAGCAGGCCTCGCCCGAGCTGCTGCTCAAGGAGTTCTGGGAGAACCACGACCCGACGACGGCGAACCGGCAGGGCAACGACATCGGCACGGCATACCGCTCGGCCATCTACTGGACCACCGAGGGCCAGCGGATCGCGGCCGAGGCCACCAAGGAGTCGTTCCAGAAGGTCCTCACCGAGCACGGGTACGGCGCCATCACGACCGAGGTCCGGTCGGCACAGGACGCGGGGCCGTTCTACTACGCCGAGGACTACCACCAGCAGTACCTGTTCAAGAACCCCGGCGGCTACTGCAACCACGGGTTCAAGGGCATGACCTGCCCGGTGGGCATCGTCAAGCAGGACCAGCTGCCGTCGCAGGAGAGCGTGCTGCGCACCAACGACTCCGGCGCCTGACGCCGAGGGCGACTCGTGCCCGAAGTGGCAC